>DASYEY010000201.1:0-3461 GCA_036498725.1 Verrucomicrobiia bacterium
AGAAAGGCGCGGTAGCGGATGGGATTAGGAATACGGCCCTTGGGAGTATCGGTAATATTCGTGATGGTCGCCCACGCTTTGGGCGTTGCCCGGCGAAGGGCATAGGAAACAAAACCGACACAATCATACCGGTAGCTGCCCGCGACGCGATCCACCTGTATCTGATATTGATACAAAGTAGTTTTCATCGTCTGAAATTCATTCGTCGCTTCATGGAAAAGCGGCCCTACGACCATCAGCGAGTCATTCTCACCCGCAACGCAAAGATTGCCGATACCCGACAAGGCGAAGGTCAAAACTAGCAGGTAAAATTTCATGGCTTTGTCTGTTTGGATGTACGGCATGGCTTCGACCTCCAAAAAGCTGGGCCACCGCGCGGATGACTGCAAGTGTGGATTAGCTAAAACCGTCCATTTCGACCGGGCTTTAATTTTTGGTACAAACCGTTATTCTTCGCGCCGTGCTAGGAACCCTGCGCAAAGCCGAATACGCCGAATTGATGATTTTGTTTTTCATCCAGGCGGTGGGCATGGCCGTTTGGTTCGTGCCTCTGGGTCCGATTTTGGATGCGCACGGATTGCATCACATTAAACCCTACGCTTTTGCCACCAACGCCATTGCCTCGTTCATTTCCCCGCTGATGTTTGGCGCGATGGCTGACCGGCATGTGCCGCCCGCTTACGTTTTGCGTTGGCTGGCGATGGCAACCGCCGTCACCATGTCCGTCATCGGCCTCGCCATCCAATACGGCTGGAACGCATGGGTGATTCTGGCCTTGATCCAACTCTACTCACTTTCCTATGCGCCGATGTTCAGCATCTCCACGGCGCTGGTGCTCGCGCGGCTGGAGAATGCCCAGAAAGAGTTCGGCTCCATTCGCGCCCTGGCCACCCTCGGCTGGATGGTGGGCGCCCTGCTGATCGGCTTGTTGAGCCTGGACCGTTCGGCGCTGACCGAATATCTCGGTGTCGTGGTCTGGTTGCTCGTGGCGATGTTCACCTACTTTCTGCCCAAGCTGGAAATCCCGCCGGCGGCCGAACATCTGTCCTGGCATGAACGGCTCGGCCTGGACGCGTTGACACTATTGCGCGACCGCGATACGCGCGTCATCTTTATCATCACCACGCTGTTCAACATTCCTGTGGCCGCCTTTTATCCGTATGCGCCGACCCACCTCCATGATCTCGGACTGCAACACACCAGCGCGTGGATGTGCCTCGCGCAAGTCTCGGAACTCATCGGCATGTTCAGCATCGGCTGGCTGCTGTTGCGCTGGCGGTTAAAATGGATTTTTGTGGCCGGGCTCGTCATCGGCATCGCCCGGTTCGCCTTCAGTGCTGTGGACGAAAAAGGCTGGCTCCTCGTTGGCATCGGTTTGCACGGCGCCTCCTTTGTGCTCGTCTTCATCACGGCCACCATCTACATCAACCAGCGCGTTGAAGCCGCGTGGCGCGCGCGCGCGCAAGCACTGCTCACGTTGATGTACGGGGGCTTTGGCAATCTGATCGGTTATCTCGGCTCCGGCTGGTGGTTCAACTACTGCACCCGGGGAACTCACACCCATTGGTTTTCCTTTTGGGGCGCCTTGGCCATTTTCGTCGCCGGCATCCTGGTCTATTTCCTGATCGCCTACCGCGGACGGGAGGAAAAGGCTTAAACCGGTGGGAGACATTCAACATACTGTGTAGAAAAGATCTAATTGGATGGGTTTATGTTGTGCGAAGACGATCCTCATCCCGGCCTCCCCCTGGGAGAAGAAGAATTTTGCGGCGTACGCTGATGATTCGTTCGTCCGTTTCTTCAACCCGGCGCAAGGTGGTTCATAGGCGCGGAAACCAATTCCCCCCTCGCCCTTGGAGAGAGTAGCTCTGTTGGGTTTTGCACACCGCACCGTTTACGTCAGGTTTTCTCCTAAAATCGCCCCCAATAGGCCCACAGAACCAGCAATTTCATGCGGCAAAACACTCGGAGACTGGGTTCGTGCCAACCGTATTGCCTTGAATCTTGCGCAGTTCCATTTGGCGCAAAAAATGGGTATTGCATCCTATGTCGTCCGCTCGTGGGAGGCCGATGAAAGCCAGCCGGATGCCTTGCAAATGGGCTTTCTGACCTGCTTATTCAAAGCGATGCCTCCAAATGCCGCCAATCATCCCTAAAGGCCGATAACGGCTAGAAAAATCCCATGAAATAAAGTTAGCCTAGGGCGTGTTAACACTAATTGACATTTGCGGATATATGTGGAACATGGGGCATGGAAATCACCGAAGCCCAATATCAACGTATCGCGGATAGCTTTCCACGGCAACGCGGCAACGTTAGTCTGAGTAATCTCCAAGTGATCAACGCCATTCTGTATGTGGCGGAACAGGGCTGTAAATGGCGCGGCTTGCCTGATCGGCTGGGTAATTGGCACACCATCTATACCCGCATGAACCGCTGGAGCAAGGCGGGCGTGCTCAACCGGATCTTCGCCCGTTTACAGCAGGAGCAAATCATTCAACTCAAAATCGAGGCTGTTTCCCCGGACAGCACCATCGTCAAAGTTAATCCCGATGGCACTGGGGCTTTAAAAAAAACGGACCGCAAGCCATCGGCAAGTCGCGCGGCGGCTGGACCACCAAGATTCATCTGGTTGCCGCAAATGCTCGATGCGCCTTGAGCTTGTGTCTGACCCCGGGCCAAGCAGCGGATGCGCCAGAGGCGCGCGCTTTGTTGCCGGCCATGGGGCCAGCCCCCGTCGGCTGTCATTTGATCATGGATCGGGCTTATGAAGGCGATGCGATGCGGCAGCTGGCCCTGAACTTGGGGTTTGTGCCGGTGGTCCCACCTCGCTCCAACCGCTTGTTTCCTTGGAATTACAATCGGATGCTCTATCGCCGCCGCAATGAAATTGAACGGCTCTTCCGCCGCCTGAAAGGCTTCCGCCGCATCTTTTCACGCTTCGACAAACTCGATGTCATGTTCACCGCCTTCCTCCTCTTCACCCTGATCGTCGAAGCCCTCCGTTAGTGTTAACACGCCCTACGATTGCCAGACCTGACTCTCAACTCATTTTAGCCACGGATGGGCACAGATGAAACACGGAGAGGAACACGAAGACATTTTTGACGCGAATTGCGCTAATTTTCGCGAATCAAACTTCCAAGGCGCGAACCCAATGCCCAATGCTCAGCGCCTAAAGCCTCTCTTATCTTCTCTGTGTGCTCTGTGCTCGGTGGCAAAATTACTTAGCCGTAGATGAAACACGGAACGCTACGAACAAGATTCCCAATTCCGGGTTCTGCCTTCTGCCCTCAATGGAATGTTTTCATTGTCCGCTTCTGGCAACTCAAAATTAAAAATCCACCACTTGATGGCGCAATTAGATGTGCTTCGAATCGTTCTCGTCTTTCTTGACGTAACCGCTGTCCTGGCGCTGGAAATTCACTTCGTTCTTTTTGACGTAGGCGGCGAAAACATCA
>DASYEY010000202.1:0-3283 GCA_036498725.1 Verrucomicrobiia bacterium
GGAAAAAATTCGGGACTACCTATCATAATGCACCGGTGATGGCAGATGATCTGGAGCTTAACACGGGCAGCTGGTATGCGAAACCGCCGCTCAGCGCCCCGGGCTTCTCCTATGCCGGGCCGGTATCGTCTCATGTCGGCCCGGGTGGCGTACCTTTGGGAGGGAATTTTCTTTTTGAGGATGCCCATGTCACGTGGATTAAATTTGGGCTGGGTCCGCTAGGTTCTTTTCCCTACATAGCGCCCGCAGCTTCGGGTACGGCGGCGGGAAATACTTATTTTCTGTATCCGGTTGCCACCGGCAAGGGGCCATGGTGAAGTGTGCATATAACGGTTGTTTATTGGGGCTAGCAGCCGTCCAGTCAAGGAGACAAACCAAACGGATGGAACAAGCCGGTTTATTTGCAATCACGTGAGCGATACGTCGAAAATTACGCGGCAGAAAATGCATGTGAAGTTAATCTTTTCCTTGCTGGCCAGTTTACTTTTTGCCTTTTCCAGCGCGGCCTTGACGGTGACCGACCCCCTTTGTGAAGGTTGCGCCAATCCGCTGGGCATTGACGTGGCGCAGCCGGGATTGAGTTGGGTATTGAAGTCACCCGTACGGGGCGACCATCAGACCGCGTACCAGATACTGGTCGCCTCCAGCAAAAAACTGCTGCAACAAGATTCAGGTGATGTTTGGGATAGTGGCAGGACAATCTCAGAGACAACGATTCAAATTCATTTCGCCGGCCGGCCTCTCAAATCATCACAGGAACTTTTCTGGAAGGTGCGCGTGTGGGATGCGGACGGGCGGGCATCGGATTGGTGTGAACTGGCCACCTGGACCATGGGGGTTATGGCAGAAACTGACTGGACGGCGAGATGGATCACCGCCAGGACGAATGCACCGAGCATTTTGCTGCGCCAGGAATTCCCGGTGAAAAGAGGGTTGCGTAGTGCGATTGTGCAGGTTTGTGGGCTTGGACAATACGAATTATCGGTGAATGGCAAAAAAGCCGGTGAGAACCTGCTGGCACCCGGCTGGACGCAATACCGTAAAACCTGCCTGTATGACACATTGGATTTGATGCCGTTGTTGCACCCCGGCACGAACGCCGTCGGATTGATTCTCGGCAATGGCATGTACCGCATCGAGCGTGATCCGGTTCGCTACGTCAAGTTCAAGCAGTCTTTTGGGCCGCTCAAGGCCATCGCGCAAATCCAACTCGACTACGATGACGGCTCGACAGAAGTGATCGGTACAGATTCCAACTGGCGAAGCGGGCCAAGCCCAATCACGTTCAACAACATCTTCGCCGGTGAAGACTATGATGCGCAATTGGAGCAGGAAGGCTGGGATCGGCCGGATTTTAAGCCCATTAATCTATGGACCAGTGCTCAGCAAACATTCGGACCGGGGGGGGAATTGAAAGGATTGTCCTGCGCCGCACCAGCGGTTCGCGCGATTGAAGTGCTGCAACCTATCGCCACCAATTTGCTCGATCCGGGCATGATGGTTTATGACCTTGGCCAGAATGCATCGATCATGCCCAAAATCACCGTGCGCGGACCGGCGGGGGCATCTGTTCGCATCATACCGGCGGAACTGCTAAAGCCCGATGGCAGCGTGGATCGCGCCAGCTGCACACAGGACGGGGACCGGCCAGCTTGGTGGCAATACACGCTCAAAGGTGACGGCTCCGAAACCTGGTTCCCGAAATTCTTTTACCAAGGCTGCCGCTATCTGGAGGTGGAGCTCCATGCCACGACCAACGGGGGGCCTTTGCCACAATTGGAAAAGCTCGAGGGGGTGGTCGTCCATTCTTCAACCAAACCCATCGGAGAATTTGCAACTTCCAATCCGCTGTTCAACAAAACCTACAATCTTGTCCGTTGGGCGCAACGTAGCAATATGCAGAGTTTGATGACTGATTGCCCGCATCGTGAAAAACTCGGCTGGCTGGAGGAGACACATCTCAACGGCCCGTCACTGCGCTACAACTTTCACATGGCCCCCCTGTTCCAAAAATCCATGCATGACATGGCGGACAGCCAACTCGAAAACGGTTTTGTGCCGAACATCGCACCGGAATATTTCATAGCCAGCACCACCAATCTGACTGACGCGTTTCGTAATTCACCGGAGTGGGGCGGCGCGTTCATCATGGTGGCCTGGCAACAATACCAGTTCGAGGGCAACCTCGCGCTGCTGCGAAATTATTATGATGGCATGGAACGGTACGTGGCCTTTCTCAGCACCACAGCCAAAGACCACATCATCACGACCGGTCTCGGCGATTGGTATGATCTGGGCCCCAAACCGCCATGGGGTTCACAGCTCACGCCGCCAGCTCTGACGGCCACCGCTTTCTACCAGCACTACAACTGGATTCTTGCCCGCACCGCAGAACTGCTTGGCAAGCCGGACAAGGCAAAGTATTTCGACAGCGCCGCGAAACAGATCCGCGACGCGTTCAACGAGCGATTTTTCAATCCACAAACGCAGCAGTATGCCACCGGCTCGCAATGTGCCAATTCCCTTGCCGTAGTGATGAACCTGGTTGAAAACACGAACCGCGCGCCAGTGCTCGAAGCCATCGTTGCTGATGTCCGCCGCCACGGCAATGCGTTGACCACCGGTGACGTGGGCTACCGTTACCTGCTGCGGGCGCTGGCGGAAAACGGCCATTCAGATGTCATTTTTGACATGAATAACCAATCGGACAAACCCGGCTATGGCTATCAACTGAAAATGGGCGCCACCAGCTTGACGGAAAAATGGGATGCCAGCGTCGGTAAATTCGGTTCGCAAAATCACTTCATGCTGGGCCAGATCAACGAGTGGTTTTTTCATGACCTCGCCGGCATTGCGGGCGATGAATCAGCGCCCGGATTCAAAAAAATCACCATTCACCCGGCCATCGTCGGCAATTTAGCCTGGGTCCGGGCGAAATATGATTCCGTCCGCGGCCGGATCTCAACCGAGTGGCATCTCGACACGGGCCGCCTGAGCCTCCAAACGGAAATCCCGCCGGGCACCACCGCCAAGGTTTTTATTCCGGCGCAAAACCCCAGAGATGTTTTTGAGGGGGGAGTCGAGGCGGCGAAATCTCCTGGCGTACAGTTTCTTCAAATGGAAAATGGATGCGCTGTTTTTGAGATCGTTTCCGGGAGATTCCGGTTCACCAATCCTGATATCATGAACAGCCTGACGGTGACAGAAAGGAAGTTCCCGGAATCTACCCATTTTGGGGATGCTAAATAAGATGCCGGGCGGTGGACGAGGTTGGAATTGCAGA
>DASYEY010000203.1:0-6705 GCA_036498725.1 Verrucomicrobiia bacterium
ACCATAAAACGCATAATCCCCGATCGTCGCCGGTGCCGTACTGAAAAAACCCACCGATTTCAGGGATAAACACCCTTGAAACGCGCCGTAACCCACGCTCAAGTTGCCGGAATTTCTGAATTGAACGCCGCCCAAACGGACGCAGCCCACGAAAGCATATTCGCCGATGGAACCCACGGACGGCGGAATGGATAAAGTCGTTATGCTCGTCTGGGAATCAAAGGCATGGTCGCCGATGGCGGAAACAGGTTCGCCAAAAATGGTGGCGGGAATGGCCAAAAAGGACGGCGCGGTGCCGAAGTATCCCGTCACCGTCAGGGTGTTGTCCCCATTGTCCTGGATGTAAAATGGAATTTGTTGGGTGGGAGCGCCACCATACTGGCTGCCCCAACCGGTTCCGGAAGCCAGGAAATAAACCAGGGAATTCGTGCTATTGGCAAATGCCGTGCCATCATTGGCCGGCGCATTGCCAAAGAAGTCGGCCAGCATCGCGCAACCGGCAAAGGCGCGGGTCCCCACACTGGAAACCGTGGCCGGCACGATGACCGAGCTGAGCAACGATCCGGCCAGGGCCAAGTTTCCGATGGCGGTGATATTGGTGCCAATCGTCAAACTGCCGGTCAAGCCGCCCGGGTATTGCAACAGCACCGTCTGTGCCGCATTTTCCAGCACGCCGTTGACACTCGCAAACGTTGCATTGGCTGCCGAAACTATAATATTGGTCAAAGCGGTACAATAAGCCAGAGCCCCCGGCGTGATGGTAAAAACATTATTTGATATCAGCAGCGATGTGATCCTCGAAGCGGCAAAAGCGGACGGGCCCAGCGTCGTCACACTCGCCGGAATGGCATAATTACCGCCGAGACCGCCGGGAAATTGCACCAGGCTGGTCCGGCTGACATCAAACAGCACTCCGCCGCTGGCGACGTAAGCGGGATTGCCAGCCGTGACCACCAGATTGGTGAGCGCCCGGCAAAAGGCAAATGCCTCTGAACCGACGCCAGTGACGCTGGCCGGGAGGGTGACCCGTTTTACTGCGGAACCGTAAAAAGCGCTGGCGCCAATGCTGGTCACACTGCCCGGCACCTGATAAACCCCGCCCAACCCTCCGGCATATTGGAGCAGGACAGTCTGCGCTGAGTTGAACAATACGTTACTAATGCTGACATAAGCTGAATTGCCCGCCATGACGACCAGGTTGGTCAGGCTTGGGCAATTCATAAACGGGGCCGTGCCGATACTGGTGATTCCCGCCGGGATGATCACCGAGGTAAGCCCCGGACAGTTGGCAAAAGCCTTGTCCGCAATACCCGTCACCGGCACGCCATTGATGGCACTGAAGATGGGAAAACGTCCGCTCCCGGCAAAATTGGTGATCGTGATGGTTCCGTTGCTGGTGGAATAATAGAGCGGTAACACCTGGGTTGGGATGCCACCATAAGACGATTTCCAGCCGGTGGTACCGGGCAAATACTGCGCCAGCGCGTTAAGATAAAGACCGTTGGGCGTCGCATAGGTGTTGAAATTATCGCCTGCGAACGCCGTGCCGTCATTGGCCGGGGCATTGCCCTGAAAATAAGCATTGAGCAGATAGATGCAATTCGCGAAGGCGTTGGCCCCCAAACTGGCGACATTCCCCGGAATGACGACGGATTGGAGTGGATTGTTGGCGAAGGTGCTGGCCCCGATATGAATGATGTTGGCCGGGATCGTGACGGTTGGCAGCTGGCAATTCGCGAAAAGAGTGTCCGCCAAGTCGGTCACGCCGGTGCCAATCACCAGATTTGTGATTCCGCAGTTGCTGAACGCCGCGCTGCCGATGTTCTTGACCGAGTTCGGAATGACCAGGTTTCCCAAACTCGAACAGCCAGCGAAGGCATTGTCACCGATGCTGATGACATTGTTGCCAAAAACAATATTCGTCAGGTTAATCAGCCCGGAAAATGCGCCCGCCACGATATTGGTCACGCCATCGGGAATCGTGAGGCTCGAGACCGCACCGGGAACGGTGAAAATACCGGCTTGAATGCCGGTGACCGGCAGTCCGTTGAGGGTTCCGGGCAACACCACATTTCCCCCCGGCCCGCCATAGGCGGTCAACGTGAGGGAATTGTTATTCGTGGCATAGCCGTAGGGTATCCACGGTTTGACCGGGACACCCGCATAGGTGGTTTGCCAGCCAAGCGTGTTGGGGAGCACATACACGACATTGGTGTTGCCGCTAAAGATATTTACCCCGTTAGTCGGAGCATTCCCGGCCGCATAAATGGCCGCCAGATTCGTACAATTTTCAAACGCCTCGTCGCCGATGGACGCCAGCCCGGCCGGAAGGGCAACCACCGAAAAATCTGCCCCGTAAAAGGCATCCGCATCAATATTTACAACGGTATTGGGCACGGTATAGGATCCGCCCGCCTGGGCATTGGCGTGAATCAATTCGGTTTGGGACTTGTTGAATAGTGACCAGTAGATATCGCTGCTATAGACCGGGTTGTTTTGATCCACCGTAATTCTCAGCCGGCTGCAATAGGAGAACGCCGCCTCGGCGATGGAGTTCACAGTGGCGGGGAGGGAAAGGGAAAATAAGAGCGTACAGCTGTCAAAAGCACCGTAACCGATGGTGGTTACATTCGTGCCCATGGTCACGGTTGTCAGGTTGGGGCAGTGTGCCACCAAGCCAGCGGGGATGACGGTTACCCCGTTTGGAATATTCAGGTGAGTAAGGCGCGAACAATTTTGGAAGGCATTTTCCCCCAAGCCGGTTAAATTGGTGCTCAACGTGATGTTCTTTAGATTTTGACAGTTTCCAAACGCATTATCCCCGATGTCCGTAACGCTGTCCGGGATAACAATATTGGTGACTCCTGGCTGATAGGAAAATGCATTGGCGGCGATCGACCTCACTGGCATCCCGTTGATCACGGAAGGAATAAGAATCGTGGCGGACGCCGGATTGTTCCAGCCGCCAAATTGAGTGATGATCACCGAGTTTCCCACCACTGAAAAAGGAAACGGATTATAAAGGCTGGCGACGGTTCCCCCGAAATTCACGGATGCCCAACCATTTCCCCAGCCAGTGAATCCCGGCAAATAATAAACAGTGCAATTAGTGGCCGTTCCCGTGAAAGGATTCCCATAGTTTACCGGGGCATTGCCCCCGAAATAAACCGTCTGCACCCCGCTGTTTTTAAACGCATCGCCGCCGATTTCAACCACATTGGAGCCAATCGCCACGCTGATCAAATTGGAGCAGTTTAAAAAGGCATTGCCGGCAATGTTGGTGACCGTGGACGGCACCACATAATTCCCGCCCAATGCTTCGGGATAACGGATCAATGTGGTCTGGTTGCCATCGAGCAGCACGCCATTGAGACTATAAAAATAGGGGCTGCCGGCCGTAAAATTGGTACAGGCGGCGATGTCCAGGGCGTGCGGGGCAATCGTTTTGACTGCACTCCCAATGGATAGGCTGGAAATACGCGCTGCTGCTCCGATATTGAGAATACTTTCAATCGGAAGCGGGCGAGATTGATTTCCCGTGAGGGGATTGGGGATTGTAATGTAGTCCGGAATTACCGCCGCAGAATTACCGGTTGTCTGGTTGTCATCGAGATACCCAAGCACCTGTATACTGACAAACTCCGCCCCCGGCACGCCACTGCTGGTGAAATTGGTGGTGATCGAAAATCCGCTCACATTCCAGCCGGTGAAAGCCGAGGCGCGGGACAAAGCGAGAAGCTGTTGCACCGCTTGCTGGCTTTGGTCCGCCAATTGATAAAACGTGTCCGCCACATCCAGCACATCCCCGGCCTCACCGGCCGCATCGCCTGCGGCACCTAAAATACTAAAACCAAAATTATCATAGAGAGTGGAAATCCCATCATAGGCGGGGCCCGTTGGAACCTCGACCCCAATCGAGGTAACGTCAAGACTCTGATCCGGCCAGATATACTGTTCAATCGCACTTTGCGCCAGCAGGTCGCGCGGAGCCAGCAGGCCAAGGAGCATGGTCAGGAAGATAAAAGTTCTAAAATAACGAAGGGTTATGGTTTGCATGGGATTGGTCAAAATTAAACGGGTAAAGGCATGGAAATGGTGGCGGCAAAGGCGCAAACCGGGACGGATGAAAAACTTCTTGGCCACCGTCCCAAGTGCAGCGACCTGGAAGCCGGGTGCACGACAACCAAGCCGTAACCTGGGGTTACGGGCAATTCGACGGCATTGCCGTCAGTCAATAGTCCTTCGAAGCGTTGTTTTTTAACCCTCAAATTAATCAAATAGAAATTGGATTCGACTTTGATAATTTAGAAATCTAGGAAGCGAACACATTCTCAATCAGATTTCAAAACCTTCTGGATTTAGTCTTTGTATCTCGAACCGCTGGCTTTGCAAGTTTTAATTTTTAAAGGTGCGACACAACCCAGTCCGCCAATGATGAAAACTACCGTTGCAATGGTCGGCGATGCTCGTTTTTTTGTGAAAAAATAAACTTAACCAGTGGCCATTACAGTTAAAGCCGGTTTCTTGAAAGTTGGGTTTGAAAGTTGGGTTTTAACGTTACCCACCATCAGGTAAATTGTGTTGGATCGTCGAGTTAGAAAAAACCTGATTTAATTAGGTGATTTAGTATTTTTTCCATTGCTTCATGAAAAAATCCGAGTGATACTCGCGTTTCAGATTTGTCTCAATTTGACACATAATCAGAATCGGTCTGGGTTCTCAGGGTATCTATTTTTTCACTTGGCTTATGCGTTTAACTCTCGCTTTAAGATGGTTGCTGCCGGTTTTTTTCGTCGCATTCTCGACCTACGGCTCGCAAATCATTTACGTCAACCAAAACGCTCCCGGCAATTCCAGCCAGGGCGGCACTTCATGGGGCACGGCTTATCATGAATTGCGCGATGCCCTGCAAAGTGCGCGCGGCAGCGCCTCGGTCAATAATCCGGTGGAAATCTGGGTGGCGGCGGGAAATTATAAGCCGACCGCTGATACGGTGCGCTCAAAATCGTTTGCGTTGCCGGGAAACGTTACGGTCCGGGGCGGTTTTGCCGGAACCGAATCCAATCCCAGCCAGCGGACAACCACGGGACATTGGACCATTCTGAGCGGGGACATTGGGGTCAATGATCAATACGGTATTACTTCAGCCAATATTGGCGGCATCCTTGGCGGCACGATTCCGGTCCCGTCCCTTGATTCAGCGGCACTGGCAGCCGGTTTCGATGATAACAGTTATAATGTCATCACGTGCGAGGGCGTAAATAATGCGGTGCTTGACGGCTTGATCATCACCGGTGGCAACGCCAATAACACGGATTCCAGCGGGGCGTCGTTGCGTACGTTGGGGGATATCGCATCCATGACCACGGTGGATTTCGGAAGTGATTCGAACCCCAATCTGACGGGCAGTCCGCTGATATTGCCTGATCCGGTTGTTTCCGGTGGCGGTCTTTTCGTCACGAATTATTATTCGCGACCCGCCAGCCAAATAACCTTGACCCTGATCAATTGCGTTTTTATCCATAATGCCGCGACCCAGATGGGCGGGGCGATTGCTGCTTATGAAGCTAATTTGAGCCTTACCGGATGCAGTTTTCTTGACAACTATGCCCAGCAGCAAGGCGGCGCATATGGCGGCTTGAACCAGTTCGCCAGTTTTCAAAGCTGTCTGTTTTCAAACAATGCGGCGTATTACTATGGTGGTGCGGTTTATCTTTCAACGATGCCGTCCACCAAGACGATTCCCAGTGCCCTGGCAATCCAGCAGGCAAAGGCGGTACAACAGACCGTGGGTGCAAGTCTCAAAGTAGTTTATTCCATCGGCAAACTCGTTTTCTCCAAGACCAGCGACGAGGCGGGACCGTTTGCCGGTTTTGATTTTGAATCGTTCATTGATGATGATCCGGAAAATGCCGGTTTGTCGGCGGCGGCTGATGCGGAAGCTTCCGCCGTTGGCATTGGCGACATGTATGCCGTGGTGGGGATTGCAATGGGAATCGGTTCACTGGCGGGTGACATGGCGATTGCTTTGGGGGCAGATCCCAATAGTTCGGCCTATCAAGGCTGGTTGAAGACTTCGACGTTCTTTAATACCTATCTAAGTCCAGTTGGCATTTTGACCCTGATTAGTGACGCGACGGGTGGTGCGCTGGGCACATTGACGCATCAATCTTCTTTTGAAGATCAGCAGAATACCTATATGCAGTCGCAGTTGAATAATTTCAACGTGGCACCTTACACGACCATCAAAGATTGTACTTTTCAGGGAAATTCGGCGCAGGGCGAGGGCGGGGCGGCGGTGGCTTTATATGACAATGTGCAATTTGACCGTTGCTGGTTCATGACGAACAGTGCCGTGACCACGGCGGGAGCCCTGGGGTTGATCGGCTGGAATACCCCGCGCGTTTTTAACTGCGCCTTTTCCGGCAATCGCAGCACGGAGGGATATAGCGCCATTTTCAACAGCTTTCACGCGCGTTCGCAGATCATCAACGATACCCTGGTCGGTAATAACAGTTCCGCCAGCGGTGGCGCCGGTGCCTGTATCGGTTCGGAATTGGGTTCGGTGGTGAAGGTTTTTAATTCAGTGCTCTGGAACAACACTGATACCGGAAATCCGAATGGTGGTGCAGATCTGTTTGTGGCGACTTCAGCCAATATCACCGGCAACATTTGGGATGCTTATAACGATGCCGGCCCCGGGCA
>DASYEY010000204.1:0-12391 GCA_036498725.1 Verrucomicrobiia bacterium
AAGCGCCCGTTCTGATCGGAGCGGCTTCGGCCCGCGAAAAGCCGAAATTTATTCCGGCCCGCGCCGGCCCGCTGGCGGAGCGGCTCAAAAACATCACGGGTTACCAGCACTACGGGATCAATGATTGAAGCGCTAAACTGAATTGCCCGGCAGATTTTAAGCAATCAACCACTGCCTGCGGCGTCACGTTTCCAGCGGCGATTTTTATTTCGATCGCGGGAAGCCAGTTGTCTTGCGCGGCCACTTAGCCTTAAAATCCCGCGTGCTCGAAATTTTTACGGAACAACTCGCCGCCGCGCAAGTGCTCACCGCCGACCAGGTTCATCGCGCCGTCGAATGGTTGACGGACGAAAAAATTTCGGCGGCGGTCAAAGCGCAATTCCTGGCGGCCCTGGCGGAAAAAGGTGAGACACCGGCTGAAATCACTGCGTTCGCCCAGGCTTTGCGTGAAAAGTCCATCCCCCTGCCGCTCGCAGCCGAGACGCGGGCACGGGAAATTCTCGACATTGTCGGCACCGGCGGCGACCGCCTGGGCACTTTCAATATCTCCACCTCGGCCGCGATTTTATGTGCGGCCGCCGGTGTCACCGTGGCCAAGCATGGCAACCGCGCCGCCACTTCGCAGGCTGGCAGCGCGGATGTGCTGGAGGCGCTGGGCATTCCGATTGACTTGACGCCGGCCGCCGCCGCCCGATCCTTGCGGGAAAAGAATTTTGCGTTCCTCTTTGCCCCCAATTTCCATCCCGCCTTCAAAAACATTTTGCCCGCGCGCAAACTTTGCGCTGCGCGCGGCCAGCGGACGATCTTCAATCTGCTCGGCCCGTTGCTGAACCCGGCGCGGCCGTCAGCCATGCTGGTCGGGGTGCCACGGCCGGAATTTTGCGAGCCGCTCGCGCAAGTGCTGCAGACGCTGGGGGTCCGCCGCGCGATGGTCGTGTGCGGAAAAATCGGCGGACGGAAACCGGCGGACGGAAATTTATTGGACGAGCTTTCCACCCTGGGCGAAAACACGATCGCCGAATTTTATCAGGAACGCGGCTTCACTGTT
This sequence comes from Verrucomicrobiia bacterium, assembly GCA_036498725.1. GTDB lineage: Bacteria > Verrucomicrobiota > Verrucomicrobiia > Limisphaerales > UBA11358 > UBA11358. The sequence continues at coordinate 1,049 of DASYEY010000204.1, forward strand.
TCCACCACGTGGCCGGAGCAATTTCCATTGCAGTCCGCCGCGCTGGCAGACCTGGTCGGCGGCGACAAGTTTGCCAACGCCGAAATTGTCCGCCGGATTTTGCGCGGTGATGAGCGCGGTCCCAAGCGTGATGCGGTCTTGCTCAATGCCGGTGCGGCCTTGTTCGTCGCCGGCCGAAGCCGGTCGCTGGCGGAAGGCTGGGAACTGGCGGCGGCAACGATTGATTCCGGCCAGGCGAACGCCCGGCTGCTTAGTTTGGCCAGTTGATGGGAAAGAGATCCGCGCGGGCTGCGCGACGCAGTCGCGTCGCGTTTTTAACCCTGATCTGCTTGCTGCGCCTGCTCGGCCAGAAGGGCCGCCTCGGCGCGTGCTTCCGCCTCGATCTCCATGTTGGAGTAATGCACGCCGAGATTATGCTGCGCGTTCTTGTCGCCCTGGCGTGCGGCTTTCATGAGCCACTTCATGGCCTCGACGTTGTTCTGTTCCACGCCCCGGCCGGTTTGATAGCATAATCCCAGATTGCCTTGGGCCTGTGCCAGTTCTTGTTCGGCCGCCGCCGTGTACCAGCGCACGGCTTCGCGGAAATTTTGCGGCACCACCTGGCCGGTCTCGTAGAAGACACCGAGATTGAATTGTGCTGCCGGGTAACCGCGCCGGGCGGCCTCGCGATACCATTTGAGCGCGTCAGCGAAATTTTGCGTCACGCCCTGGCCGGTTTCATAAAGCATGCCAAGGTTGAATTGCGCTGCCGGATCGCCCTGCTCCGCCGCCTCGCGAAACCAGCGTGCGCCCTCGCCAAATTCCTGCGGCACACCGGCGCCATTCAGGTAACAGACACCGAGATAACATTGGGCCACCGGATCGTTTTGCTCTGCCGCGCGCCGGAACCATTTTACCGCCTCGTGATAATCGTGCGCGACGCCCTGGCCATTTTGATAGCAGACACCCAGATAACATTGCGCCTGTGCGTCACCGGCCTGTGCCGCCGTGCGCATCGCCTCAAATGAATCCCAAGATTTTCGGTTTGTTGCCATTTTGATGGACGAAGGCAGCATAGCTCGAAAACTGGTTGAAAGCAATAAACCTCCTGCGGCCATCGCTTTGAGGGAAATGCTTTAAAATCGGTTGCGCCAGGCTGACTTTTTCGGAAAAAACATTTATGCTGACCGCATGAAAGCCTTTCAACTTCACGATCAGGCCGGGCCCGGTTCATTGCGGCTGGTGGAAATCCCGCAACCCCGGGCGGGGGCTGGCCAGGTATTGGTCCGTGTACGGGCCAACGCGCTTAACTACCGCGACCTAATGATTGCGGATGGACGGTACGGGAAAATCAAACCACCGCTCATCCCGCTGTCGGATGGCGCGGGCGAAGTGGCCGCCGTCGGCGAAGGGGTTTCGCGGTGGAAAGCCGGCGATCGCGTGGCGGGAATCTTTTTCCAAGGCTGGACCACGGGCGCTTTTCAGCGCGAGATTCCGGGTACGGCTTTGGGTGGCGCGCAAAGCGGGATGCTGGCGGAATTTGTCGTGCTGCCCGAAGTCGGGCTCGTGGCGATCCCGCCGCACCTGAGTTTTGAAGAGGCGGCGACCTTGCCCTGCGCGGGAGTCACCGCGTGGCATGCGCTCGTGGCACAGGGAAAGGTTTCGGCGGCGGATACGGTTTTATTACTTGGCACGGGCGGCGTTTCGTTGTTTGCCCTCCAAATCGCCAAACTGCACGGTGCGCGCGTCATCATCACTTCCAGCAGCGACGAAAAACTGGCGCGGGCGCAGGCGCTGGGCGCGGACGCGACCATCAATTATCGCGCGGTGCCGGATTGGGCAGAGACGGTTTTTGAACTCACGCAAAAAACCGGTGTGAACCATGTCGTCGAAGTTGGCGGCGCGGATACGTTTGCGAAATCGTTGCGCTCACTTGCGCCCGGCGGCCAGGTGCATGTGGTTGGCGGTGTCAGCGGGTTTACCAGCGACGTGCCGTTGCGGGAAATCCTCGGCAAATTGGCGGTGGTCCGGGGCATTTTTGTGGGCAGCCGGGACATGTTTGAGGGGCTGAACCGCGCCTTGACGCAGGCGCAAGTCCGGCCCGTGATTGACCGCGTGTTTCCCTTTGCCGAGGCTGCTGCCGCGTATCACCATCTGCAAAGCGGCGCCCATTTTGGCAAGGTGGTTATTTCGACGGATAAATGACTGGCATGATTCCATGACGAGGCTATGAATAATAAAAGTATCAATCTTTGGCTGCTCGTGTGGGCGCTCAGTGGCTTGTGCTGGTGTGCGCGCAGTGCCGATACTCAAAGCGCGCCGGACTTCCATTTTGACGGAACCATTTCGCGGCCGGTTCTGGAAAATTATCTATCGCGCTCCATTTCCTTCACGGAACTATTGCACGACGACCTGTCCCAGCCGCGTGATCGCCGGGGTGTTGATCCGCGCGATAACCTTCGCCTGCTGCTGGATTCCAAGGCGAAATTCATCGGCCGCGCCTTGATGCTTTGGGGCCACGAGGAAAATCTTTCCAATTTTTTAGCCACCGCCAAACCTTATGCCGACCGCTTGCATCGCGCTGATCCCGACATCATTTTGCAAGCCGCCGCGTTTGAGATCGTGACGAAAGATGTCAATACGCTGTCCATTCCCGCGGATGTCCTGCGTGAGTTCGGCCAGCCCGTGACGAATCGCGCCTTTCGCTACGATGACATGCTTTACGCGGATGGCCATTTTGTGGATCACTGGGGTAAAGGCGCGTCCGTGCCGGATATGAGCCGGTTGGAAACGCGGATGTGGTTTTATTTTCTCGCGACCCGTTACATTGATGCCGGCATCGAAGCCATCCATTTCGGGCAGGTTGGCTTGATGGACAACCACGATCCCCATCACGCTGGCTGGCTGGATATGTTGGGCCGTGTGCGGGCGTATGCGCACTTGCATGCCCGTCGCCATTTGTTGTTGTGTGATGCCCACACACCGACCGGTGGTTACGTTGAAGATGGCAAGTTGCTGTTTGATTTTCATTCCTTCCCGTTGCGCATCGTCGCCATCACCAATGCGCCTTATAAAGGCGGGCTTCAAGTTGGTTATGCCGATTCGATTTTTAATCGGAGCAAAGGCGGTCTGACACCGAGTGGCTGGTCTTGCGATCACCTGCCCTACCTGGTCGAGTTCGATAATTTCGGTAACCATCATCCGGGCCAGCTGAGCGCATCGCCATTCATCTGGGGTTGGGATGAAATCACCTGGTTTGCGTTAATGCCCGAAGCCGACCGCAATGCCTGGTTGTGGTATGCCTGGAACTGGGTGCATCTAACCGATCCCAACGGCCATCTGGAAATGCCAGGCAGCCGCGTTTTACGCCCGGGCAAACCTGAGGGACCCAATTGGTATTGGGCCAATACCCGCAGCGCCGCCTGTCCCAACGGGTTCAATACCGAGGAAACCATTCGAAACTTGTGGGGCACGGCAATCCAAAAATAACCTTCGGGGCGCAACTTTCGGCTGAGTCCGTACCAGACAAATACCGTTGCCGGTCATTTTCACTGTTTGACCTGCATGGGACGCTCACCTAAACTCGTCGTCCGTTTTGCTTTGAATATGAAAATTATTGTTTGCGACCCCATTTCGCCCAAAGGTATCGCGCTGTTGCAACAGCGTCCGGAATTTCAAGTTGTCGTCCTGCCGAAACGATTGGCGGAAGCGGAATTGCTTCCAATCGTTGCCGATGCCACGGCGCTCGTCGTGCGTTCCGAAACGAAAGTTTCCAAGAATGTCATCGCGGCGGCCAAACAATTGCGGGTCGTTGGCCGGGCTGGCGTCGGCGTGGACAACGTGGACATTGATGCTTCCACGCAAAATGGCGTTGTGGTCATGAACACACCCGGCGGCAACACCGTGACGACGGCGGAATTGACCTTCACGATGCTGCTCTCGCTCGCGCGCAAAGTACCGCAGGCGCACGCAACCATGGTCGCCGGCAAGTGGGATCGTAAACTGTTCCAAGGTGTCGAACTGCAGGGTAAAACGCTCGGCGTGCTCGGCATGGGCCGCATCGGCACGGAAGTCGCCAAGCGTGCCAAAGCGTTTGGCATGACGGTCGTGGCCTATGATCCATATCTGACCGAAGACCGTGCGAAAGCGATCGGCGCAGAATTTGCCGCTGATCTGGACGCCGTGTATCGCGTCGCCGATTTCATCACCGTGCACATGCCGGTGACCAAGGAAACCAAGGAAATGCTGAATGCCGCCGCGTTCGCGAAAATGAAGCCCGGCGTGAAGATCGTGAATTGCGCGCGGGGCGAAATCATTTCTGAAACGGACCTGATCCTGGCCTTGGAATCGAACAAAGTTGCCGGTGCGGCTTTGGACGTATTCGCAGTGGAACCGCTGCCGGCGGACCATCCGTATCGCAAGCAGCCGAACTTGATCCTTACACCGCACTTGGGCGCGAGTACGGAAGAAGCGCAGGAAAAATGCGGCATTGAGGTCGCTGAAGTCATCGCGGGTTATTTGCTGACAGGGGAAGTCCGCAACGCGGTGAACCTGCCGTATCTGGATGCGAAAACATACGAACAGGTCAAACCTTATCTGCCGCTCGGCGAAGCGTTGGGCAAATTGCTTGCGCAACTGGCGGCGGCGAATGCTGACCGCATCTACATCACCTACGGGGGTAATGCGCGGCTATTGCCGAACATTGATCCGGTGACCCGCGCGATTTTACAGGGATATCTGTCCGGCAGCAGCTTGAAGGACGTGAATAACGTTAATGTTCGGGCCGCCGCCGCCAGTATCGGCATCACGGTTGAAGAAAAGAAATCCGACGAGCCGGTCACCTTCAACGAATGGGTGCACGTCCAGCTTTTTAGCAACGGCAAGAAATTGGTTTCGGCCGGCGGCACCTTCTTCGGTTCGCCGAATAACCCGCGCATTGTGCGTTTATTCAGCCAATCGGTGGAAATTCCGGTCACAGGAACGTTATTGTTGCTTAATAATGCCGATAAACCGGGTATTGTCGGTCATCTGGGAACCTTGTTGGCGAAGCATAAAGTCAACATTGCCAGCATGAGCTTGAGCCGTGACACAGCCGGCGGCCTGGCGTTGACGGTTTTGAGCCTCGATAGCGCACCCCCACAGGCGGTGCTGGATGAATTGCAGAAAGACACTGACATTAGCAATGTAAAAGTGGTAAAGTTGTAACCTTGTTTTTGAACCGAAACGAAATTTGCCAGTCAAACCAACCAAAATGAAACTGAAATTGATACTTTCCGCCGCACTTTTGTCCGGTGTGATTTGCGCACAGGCGGCGACCGAAAACGCCGCGGCCACAGCTGCGGCTGCGGATACCACCAATGCGGCGGATGCGATGAAGCAATTGTTCGGCGATCCTGATGTTGTCAAAGCGACGACCTTCACGATCAAGCGCAGTGAACTGGACCAGATTGTCGGCGGTGCGAAAGCGAATGCCGCTTCGCAGGGACAGCAAGTTCCCGCCGGTTTTGATGCCAGCGTGTTAAATCAAATGATCAGCATTCAGTTGTTGCTGCAAAAAGCGACGGACGCCGACCGGGTGGCCGGCAAGGCGGAATCGGATGCGCAATACAAAAAATTGCTGGAACGTTTTGGTTCTGAAGCGGCCTTTCAACGGCAATTGACGGCTGTGGGCATGACGGTGGACGCGTTGCGGGCGAAAGCCACGCAGGAAGCGACCGCCAAGGCGGCATTGAAACGCGAGGTCAACGCCGTGGTCACGGATGCCGAGGTGCAGGCGTATTATACCAACCATGCGGCCGATTTCGAAGTGCCGGAAACGGTGCATGTGCGTCACATCTTGTTGATGACGATGGATCCAACCACCCGCGCGCCGCTGGCGACCAACGAAATCGCCGACAAGCGCAAACAGATTGATGATTTGCTCAAGCGTGCCCGTGCCGGGGAAGATTTTGCAACCTTGGCCAAACAATATTCCGAAGATCCCGGTTCCAAGGACAACGGCGGCGAATATACTTTTCCGCGCGGTCAGATGGAGGCGGAGTTTGAAGCTGCCGCTTTTTCCCTGACCAACAACCAGATCAGCGATGTGGTCAAAACGGTTTATGGTTTTCACATCATCAAGCTGTTGGATCGTCAGCCGGCGCATAAGCTGTTGTTGTCCGACAAAGTACCCGGATCCGACTTGACGATTGCGGCGGACATCAAAGAAGCGCTCTTGGCCCAGAAAGTTTCCAAGGTTGCGCCGGATTTCATCAACAAGTTGCGTGCGGAATATAAGGTTGAAATTCTGGATCCGGATTTGAAGGCGAAATACGAAGCGCTGCAAGCGCAAGCGGCGGCGGCGGCCAATGCGCCGGACGCGGCTCCGGGCCTGCCGCAATAACCGGCAAGTGAGCTTGCCAAAACCACCGCGCAGCCGATAAATTAACTCAGTTATGAAACCCAAAATTATCATTGTTGTTTTGGCGGTGGTTTGCGTGGCGCTGGTGATTGCCTTGGTCGCCACGCAAAGCGCGAGCACGGCGCAGCATGTGAAAGATACCAGTTCCATCACTGATTTTTCGAACCAGTTGGTGACCGTCAATAAACAGGTCACCGATCTGGGGCAGGTCAATCTGACCTTGAACAGTGACCTGAAGGCCAGCCGGGAACAAACGGGCGTGCTTTCCAACAACCTGATCACGGCGGCTGGGACCCTGGCCAGCACGAAATCCGCGCTGGCGAGCCGGCAGGAACAAGTGGGCGCGTTGACTTCGCAAGTGTCCGACCTCAATACCCAGATCACGGATCTGGAGGCAAAAAATAAAACGCTCGACGAACGCGCGGCGGAATTGACCAACCAGATCGGCCAGCTCAATGCGCAGATCGCGGCGACGCAAGACCAACTGACCATCGCCCAGACCAACAACGCATTTTTGCAGGCGGAATTGAAACGCCAGATCGCGGCGCGGGCGGAATTAGAACGCCAGTTCAACGACTTGAACACGGTTCGGGCGCAGTATAAAAAATTGAAGGACGAAGCCTTTGTGCAGCGCCGGATCGAATTGGACAGGAACACCAACCTCAACAAAAAAGGTGCGCAAATCCTGAATGAACGCACGCCGCCGACCCCGGCCAACGGTTCCACCAAGGCCGGCCCCAAGCCGGCGCCCAATTACGATCTGAACGTTGAGGTTGGTTCGGATGGTTCCGTCAAAATCATCCCGCCGATGACGACCAATTCGGCGGCGCATTGAATCATTCGCCGTTTGTAGTTGTCCATGCCGACTTACGAGTACATCTGCAAGAAATGTGGCCATGAATTTGAGGCGCTGCATTCCATTTCCGCGACACCGTTGAAGACCTGTCCGGCGGACGCGTGCGGCCAGAAGAAATGGGGCCGGGGAGCGGTTACTAAAAAAATCAGCGCGGGCGCCGGTTTGTTGTTCAAAGGCAGCGGGTTTTACATCACGGATTACCGCAGTGAAGGTTACAAGTCGGCGGCCAAAAAAGATTCCGGTGCGGGCGAATCCAAGCCTGCCGCGAAGCCGGAAACCAAGGCGGCCCCGGCGAAAAAGCCCGATAAAAAATGAGCCTCCACCGGCAGGGTTTTAGGATTGAAGCGTTGAAGTGTTTTGTCACTTCAACGCTTCAACGTTTTATCGCGGTGGTGATTTGCGGCGGCTGGCTCCTGTTCGCCTGCCCATTGCTGGCACAGCCCTATGCGGCGGTGGACACCACGGCGGCCCGCAGTGTTTCCGGCCAGTTCATCATCAGTGCCTCGCCACAATATTCGCTTTTGCTGAACCGCCGCGAGGTCATGGCCAATACCAACCTGATCCGGTTGGAGCCGGCGCTGCTGGCGGTGGCGGCGGAGCGTTTCAAGGCCCTGGTCTGGCAACAACTGGATTTGAAGCCCGGCCCGACGTGGCAGGGGAGAATTTTTCTGGTCACGCGTCCGGCGCAATCACTCGATGATGGCGTGGTCATCGCATCCGGCCCGATTTTTCAGGCGTGGGATTATCGCGTGACGTTGCCGGACGTGGTGACGCGCCAGCGTTACGCGCGCGCGTTGGCGGCAGTTTTACTGCTGGAAATCGCCAACCGCAATGTCCCGGCCAACGCGCATTCGGCGGAAATTCCGGCGTGGCTGGCGGACGGTTTTGCGCAGGCGGCGTTGGATGAAGACGTGACCAAAGTGATCCTGTCTGCGCCCACCAAAACGGAGCCGGTCACTTTGTTCACGCCGGCTCCGACCGGGGATAATGTGCTGATCGGCCGGATTGATGAAAAGCAGCGTGGACTGGATCCGCTATCCTCCGCGCGTGCGACGCTGCATAAAGCTTCGGCGCTCACCTTTGACCAGATGAGCTGGCCGAATGATGCGCAGGTGAACGGGAACGACGGCGGGGTCTATCTGGCGAGCGCCCAACTGTTCGTGCACGAGCTGTTGGGACTGAAAGCCGGCCAGCAAAAGATGCGAACTTTCCTCGCACAGCTGCCTCAATGTTTAAACTGGCAAAAGGCTTTTTTCCTCGCGTTCGGCGATGATTTTCAACGGCCATTGGACGTGGAAAAATGGTGGACCTTGCGGACCATTGATTTTTCCAATCATAATTTTGGCGCGCAATGGACGCTGGCCGACAGCAACGAAGAATTGGCGGATTTATTGAGTGTGTCGGTGGAGATCCGTGACCGCTCCAACTCGCTGCCCACGCACGCAGAAATTTCCTGGCAGGCGGCGATCCGTAATTTTCCGCCCCGGCAACGGGATGCCGTGCTGTGGGCGAAGTTGCGCAATCTCGAACTGGCCCAATTTCGGATGGCGACGCCATTGGCCGTGCTCACCGCCGGTTATCGCGCCGCGTTGGAAGAATATCTCGGCCCGCGCAAACCGGCATTGCCGGCGGCTGCGCCCACGGCGCCGGCCAGTTCGCCGTCAAAAATAACTGGGTCAAAGCATGGCAGCGGCGGCGGCATTGTGAAGCCGTCCGGCGATTATAATGCCCAGATCGCCGCCTTGATGAAAAAGGCCATTCAGAATCAGCCGCCCGCCGCCCCACGAAAAGTTGTGGTGACAACCCAGACTGCTGGCAGTGCGCCGTCGCAACCGCTTGCGGCAACCCAGCCCGCCAAGCCGATTCAGCCGGTGAAACCCGCCGAAAAAAAACCCGATTACGCGCCCGCACCGAGTATGGCTTCCCGCCGATCCATGCCAATGCTGAAACGTGCCAGCGCCCGGGAGACGCTGGCCAAGCTGGACGAACTGGATGGGCAGCGGCGCGAGTTGATGGCGCGCTTGAACCTGAGTGATTCGCCGAAAAACATGGCTTCGGCGGCTCCCTAGGGGGTCAACTTGACAGTGATTGATTCGCAATTATAGTGCGCTACTGACAAATGCAGACTGAAAATTCATCCGCGCAGGGAGATGAGGCGCCTTCGGGGCACGCGCTCAAACAGTTCCGGTCCGCCGGTCGTGGTTATTGGCATGATGTTTCCGAAGCCGACTGGACTGACTGGCGCTGGCAGATGAAGCACCGCATCACGACGGTTGAACAGTTGCAAAAATTTCTCCCGACACTCACCCCGGAAGAATTGGCCGGCGCCCAACTGGCGAATACCAAGCTCGCGCTGGGCATCACGCCTTACTTTTTTAATCTCATTGATCCGGTGGATGAGAATTGTCCGATCCGCCGCCAGGTCATTCCCCGCATCGAAGAGTCGCATACGGCGTCGTGGGAAATGGCGGACCCGGTCGGCGAAGATTCCCATTCGCCCGTGGCCGGACTGGTGCATCGTTATCCTGATCGGGTGTTGTTTCTGGTGACGGACCGTTGCGCGTCCTATTGCCGCTATTGCACGCGCTCGCGGCTGGTCAGCAATGCGAGCGGTTATGATTTTCATCCGGAATACGACAAGCAGATCGCTTACATTGCCGCGCATCCCGAGATTCGCGATGTGTTGTTGAGCGGCGGCGATCCGTTGTTGTTGAGTGATGAGAAGCTGGAAAATCTTTTGAGCCGCCTGCGGGCGATTCCGCATGTGGAATTCCTTCGCATCGGCACGCGCATCCCGATTTTTCTGCCGCAACGCATCACGCCTGAACTGTGCGCGATGTTGAAAAAATTTCATCCGTTGTTCATCAGCGTCCACGCAAATCATCCGCGTGAACTGACGACGGAGGTGCGTGCTGCGCTGGGCCGCCTGGCGGATGCCGGCATCCCGCTCGGTAATCAAAGTGTCCTGCTCAAACATGTCAACGACGATGCGGATGTGATGAAGGCGCTCGTCCAGAAACTGCTCATGTGCCGCGTGAAGCCGTATTACATCTATCAATGTGATCTTATCTCCGGCTCCGCCCATTTGCGCGCGAGTGTGGGCAAAGGCCTGGAGATCATGGAAAAATTGCGCGGCCATACGACCGGTTATGCCGTGCCGACCTATGTGATTGATGCGCCCGGCGGCGGCGGCAAAGTGCCGGTGAATCCTGAATACGTTCTATGCCGCAATGCCGGTCGTGTGCTCATCCGCAATTACGAAGGCAAGGTTTACGAATATCCCGAAACGTCCGACGGCACTCCCCGCACCCGGCGCCCGGCGAAGATCGAAGAATCTGAATTGGTGTGACCGGCTTTCACGCGTAGTCGTGGCAGGTGGAATGGGTTGCGCAGCGACCCATTATGCCGGCACCGCCGGCACTTTGTGGCATGCAATGGCAGTAGGACGCGCAACCTTTCGCCGCCTGACGCTACGCTCGTCGCCGACTTTGGCCGCAGTGCGGCCAAAGCCGCCATCTTGCCGTTGTTGTTTTTAATTACTGTGGTTCAGAGCCCCGCGCCATAAAAAACGCGTGCGCCACGGCAGCGGCTGGTCGGTTGGTGATTTCTGCGGCTTCCGCACTGAGCAGGTGACAATAAACTCCCACGCAGTAATCGGCTTCGCCGCGTTGGATCAGGTCGGTCGCTTCTGGTTTTAAAATAGTTTCATCAGCTACAAAACACAGGTTTGGTCCAGTCAGTCCGAAATGAATCGCGATTTCACCGACGGCGGCACTCGGCAATGTGTAAGCGAACAACGTCGGACTGGGACCGCCGATACCATTCCGGCCCTGCCAGAAATTCACATCGGTCGTCAACGAACTGGCGCTTGCTGCCAGGCAGATGCCGACCCGGTCCCGCGCCAATCCGGCGAAATCAATTTTCAATGCGGCGACGGCCAGCAATGCCAGCCGGCTCTGTAAATCCAGCCGGCCAAACCGTGGACCCAGCCGGGCGGCTGCCAGATCGGCTTCAGTCACAATGCTGGTGGTGGTGACGGCAATTTTATTCATGGCTTAAAATCAGCGCGCCATTGGTGCCGCCAAATCCGGTATTGAGTTTGAGGGCA
>DASYEY010000205.1:0-4119 GCA_036498725.1 Verrucomicrobiia bacterium
CCAGCCTTGGCCGCCTTCTTCGCCCGGCTTGGCAATGGGCTTGGTGGCCACGGTGTCGGCGTAGGCAAAGAACGCCGAGCGTTCGCCGCGCACGGGATCCAATCGCTTGACGAGCAGGTCAAATTCCAACTCCAGCATCGCCTGCAAACGCTTGCGGGAAACATAACGTTCCGCCGTGCCGTAAATGGCGTCGCTCACGGACATGTCGTAGGCGGAAATCGTCTTGGCCACGGTGCCGGACGCCTTGCCGACATGGAAAAACCAGCGCGCGACTTCCTGCCCGGCACCGATTTCCGCAAAGGTGCCGTAGCGTTTTGCGTCGAGGTTGATCTGAAGCGCCTTCTGGCCGGTGTTCAATTTTTCGATGCTCATATCCTTGGGCGAAGACCATACACAAAATCCCCGGAGTGTCCAATAAGATGCGTTTCCCGCACTCACCACCGGTTTCGACTTTCCGCGTCGGCGGCGTGTGCTATAATTTCCGCCCATGTATCGCACGCAGGATTTACACGTTAAAGAAATTGTGCCGCTGCTCTCGCCGCGCGCGTTGAAGGCGTTGTCGCCCACGCCCGAACCGGTGAACGCCACCGTGGCACAGGCGCGGGAACGCGTCGTCCGCATCTTGAACCAGGAAGATGACCGGCTGCTCGTCGTCATCGGGCCATGCTCCATTCACGACGAAAAGAGCGCCTTGGAATACGCCGGCCGCCTGAGCAAGCTGCAAAAGGAATTTGCCGACAAGATGGAAATCGTGATGCGCGTCTATTTTGAGAAACCGCGCACGACCATCGGCTGGAAAGGTCTCGTCAACGACCCGCACCTGGACGGCTCGCAGGACATCGAGGCCGGCTTGAAAATCGCGCGGAAATTGTTGCAGGCAATCAATGAAATGGGCTTGCCGGCGGCGACGGAATTTCTCGATCCCATCGTGCCGCAATACATCGCCAACCTCGTCACTTGGGCGGCCATCGGCGCACGCACCACGGAATCGCAGACGCACCGCGAAATGGCCAGCGGCCTCTCCATGCCCGTCGGCTTGAAAAACAGCACGGACGGCAGTCTGCAGGTGGCGATTGACGCGATGGGGGCCACGCGGCATCCGCACAGTTTCATCGGCATGAACGAGGACGGCGCAACGAGCATTGTCCGCACATCCGGCAACCCACACGTTCACGTCGTGCTGCGCGGCGGCCGCGCGATGACCAATTATGACGCGGCCAGCATCCAGGCGGCGGAGGCAAAATTAATTTCCGAAAAACTGCCGCCCGTGCTGATGGTGGATTGCAGCCACGCGAATTCGGAAAAGAAATTTGCCAAGCAGGAAGACGTCTGGCACAGCGTCATTGAACAGCGCGCAGGCGGCACGAAATCGCTCATCGGCCTGATGGTGGAAAGTCATCTGAACGAAGGCAACCAGCCCATTCCGAAAAACAAGGCCGACCTGCGCTACGGCGTGAGCATCACAGATTCCTGCATCGGCTGGGAAGCCACCGAGCGAATGCTGCGCTGGGGGTATGAGATGTTGAAAAAGTAGTCCGCTGTTTTCAAATAGCGGCCTACGCACTCATTTAATCTCTGCTTCAAACTCTTATTTCGTTGAAATCAGAACGAATAACGATAAGCGATTGAGAATAGATGAACATTGAATGTGTATCTGCCGTTTAATGCGGGATTTTGGTCGTTGGTAATATTCCGATCATTATAAAAATCCAGACCATAGGCCAGTTCCAATGAACTATGTTTCCCCCTCCAACCGATACCCACGGTGATGACATTTTGGTTTGCATCGGGAATCGTTGGTGAGAAAGTCGAATCCGGGACAGGGCTTTCAAAAAATTGGTAGCCAGCGCGCATGACCCAATTGTCGGTAAACTTCCAATCACCACCGATGCCGGCTGTAAACGTGTTGTGCCATTTTTGCGGAATGTTTTGAGACAAATTTAACCCGCCAAGTGCAGCGATATTGCCGGTTCGGATGCCAAGGTTCTGAAATTGTGAAAAGGACAGCCATTCAACGTCGGATTCCAAGCGGATTTTATCTGTGACATCAATCCCGTAACCGAGGGCTATGATATTCGGATATTTAATCTGACTCCCGAACGAGGTGCTGGGATCGCCACCGGGTCCGCCAGTATTTTCGATCCGCATCCTGCCATTGTAATTCACAGTCATGGTGGAGCGATAAGTCAACGCAAGCCTCTGATGATCGGTGATTTTCCAAGTGAGACCAAGATTGCCGCCGTAACCCATGCCATCACCCGATGCGTGAGCTTCAACTTGTGGTGCCGCAATAAATTGCCGGATTTCCAACTCCGACCACATCACATCCAAACCGATTCCCAATTGGAGGTGGTCGCCTATTTTGGTGGCAATGCTAGGATTAAAGTTGATGGTGGTTAACTTTCCAAAGTTGGCCGCATTGTTGAATAACGTGCCGCCGGGCTGATATGCTGAAGAGCTAGTTTTCCATTGATTTGCCAGACCATAAGGCACGGTAACACCAAAGCCTAGAACATAACGCCCTTCATCTAGTGGCATCGAGGCGAAAAAATTCGGCAAGACTTTCAAAGGATGAATTGTTGCGGCGGACTCGCCATTCGGTGCCTTGTAGTCCACGCTGATGTAAATCACCGACGGTGCGAACTGCACCTCGGCATTCGTCACATCCACGAGATTGGCCGGATTGTTTTGCACCGCAGTAGAATCATCCACTTGGGCGATGCGACCGCCTGAACGCCCCAGATCAAATGCGCCAATGGTGGCGTCGCGAAAACCTTCCGCCTTTAATGGAAGCGCCGAAAGAAGCGCAAACAGGACAAATGCTCTTTTTAAAATCAGGCGATTTTTCCGGCCAATTTGTAAGTTTGTCTGCATACATTGTTTTTTTATAGTCTTAATGTTCATTGGTAATTTGGCATTTATTGTCCCGCCACAAGACATGCGCACCCCCTGATTACATCCCACGCTAACTGATGCAGTGCAAAGCAAGCAGCACAAGTGCCACTCATTCGATCAAATCAAAAATTATCAATCAAACAATCACTTTGTTTGGCCTGAGAAATGTTGCATTCTATTCTGCAAGATGAACAAAATCCACAATGGGAATGGAAGCGAACACGGCGACATGCAAAGACTTGCTCAATCCGTGCGTAAAACTGCCCCCATCAAACCAATTGATTGCACAAAAGGTGCGTCACAAGTTAATTTTTTAACTGCTGGAGGACTGAAGTTAGGTGGCACTCCCACGCGTTTGACGCGTCAAGCCGCGACCTGTGAAATTCATGGGGGAACAGCGTCCTTGCGCACCTCGGAAATTCTGACTGATTTTGAAATTCACATTCATGGCCAAAAAATATACGCAGGGCGAGCCGTTGTCTCAAATCTGATGGATGCCGGCAGCAATGCCATCTGTGAAGTGACACTTGATGAAAATCATTGGACTAAAACCCACCCCCCACTTACAAAGTCATACGACAAAATAACTGATAACTTGAGCAAGCAGTTCGACGATTTTCTCGCAGGCTGGCAAAGCCTCTACAAAATCAGCCCCGAATACAAGCTGGCACTCGTGGATCTGCAAACGCATTTGAGCGATCTCAAGTTGTGGATGGATCAACTAGAAATGAACATTCGATCGGCACCTACAGCGGAACAACCGGCCTTGGAGCGTGCCGTAATAAAAGAGATTGGCCAGCCAATATTTCCTGCTTTTGCTGCACTGTTTGAAAAATTCGAAATGGCCGCAAGAAATGTGGATAAGAGTCTTTTGCCATCTCATCAGGCATTGGTAAAACGTCTGCTACACCCTTTGTTGCTTTGCTCGCCATTCATGCACCGCATTTATTTCAAGCCCTTGGGTTATGCAGGCGATTATGAAATGGTCAATATGATCTTACGTGATCCGCATGAAGGCGATTCGCTTTTTGCAAAATTATTGAATGTTTTCATTCTGAGCCAGGTGCCTGGAGAAGCTCACCGAAACCGTGTCACCTATCTGGTTAAAAGGCTCGTTGAAGAAACCAACCGCATGGCAACCCGTGGTGGCATTTGCAAAATTTACAATCTTGGCTGTGGCCCAACCGGAGAGGTTCAGCAATTTCTAACACACCATAAACTGTC
>DASYEY010000206.1:0-23143 GCA_036498725.1 Verrucomicrobiia bacterium
CATGGCGATGCAGACCACTTGCGACGTAAACGGCCATAATGACATAAACCGCGCGATCTCTTCACGCTTGGCCTCCCGGGCCATGAGGTCAGCGATCTTCTCGGTTTCACGGAAAAGATATTCCTGCTGGGTTTCATCAAAATTATCCAGCGGTTGCGCCGCTGTCTCGATATCAAATACAAGTGTGGCCATGTCAATCTGGTCAGTTAAAAATCAAAGCTGAATCAGTACCGGGCAAAAGGCAATTTTCTTCTGCGTCAGCCTACCAGAGCCAGGCGTAAGAAGGCCCGGCAAAAAAGTTATTGACGATCCGGCTATTTCAGCTAAAATACCAACTAGTCTGTATGTCAAATCGTATAACTATCGCAAAGTTGCCGGAGACAAAAATCAAGCTTGTCGACGCGGGCATCCAATTAATGCGTGCGCGCGGCTATAATGCCACCACGGTGGATGATATTTGCACGGGTGCCGGTGTGACCAAGGGCGGTTTTTTTCATTATTTCAAGAGCAAGGATGACATTGCGCATGCGGCGGTTGCCCGTTTTTTTGAAGAAAAAGCTAATAATTACGAAACTGCGGCCTTCCGTAAACTGGATGCTCCTTTGGCCCGCGTTTTTGGCCGGTTGGATTATGTTAAAGAATCTTCCGGTGGTAATGATCGCGTGACCCGCGGCTGTCTTATTGGTGTGCTGGCGCAGGAATTGGCCTTTACCAACCCCCAGATCCGCGACCTTTGTCAGGATTTTTTTACCCGGGTCGTGCGTGATTTCACCCAAGATCTGGCTGCTGCAAAAACCGTCCACGCACCCGGCGCTAAATTTGATCCCGCAGCCCTGGCTCAGATGTACCTGGCCATCGTTCAAGGTTCATTGATGTTGGCAAAAATTGCCGGTAAGAATGATGTTTTGCACGAAAACATTGAACAATTCCGCGATTATCTCAAATCCCTTTTCGGCGTGGCCCATCCCAAACCGATGGTCCAAGCGATTGAGAAATCATACCATTGAATTGATTCCAGCCCAACCATGACCACTACCTCAACCATTTTTTAATCCCAATACATACCAACCGGTTGGTTTCTTTATAACCATCCGCCACTCAACAAAATTATGAATGCTACGACACTTTCTCCAGCCAACCAGTCAACTGCCCGGGTTAACCTGCCAACCGCGCCGTTGACATTGCCGACCCAAAATAGTCAGGCAAATCGGCTTGGCTTGAATGAGCAAACGGAACCACCTGCACCCAGGAAAAATCGCCGGCCGGCTTGGAACCGGATTGCTTTCGCCGGCCTGGCGGTCTGTGTGGGCTTGGGCCTCGCGGCATTCGCTCATCACTGGTGGACGGTAGGGCGTTTTATCGAAAGCACCGATGATGCCTACATCGGAGGCGACGTAACAGTGATCGCGCCCAAGGTTGCCGGTTTCATCTCCCAACTGTCGGTAACGGATAACCAGCAGGTTCACGCCGGAGACTTGCTGATCAAGTTGGATGATCGTGATTATCGTACTGCGCTGGCCAAAGCCGGGGCTGCTGTCGCTTTGCAAAGAGCCGCTTTGACGAATCTGGAAGCGACCCGGCATCTGCAAACCGCGATCGTCGCCCAGGCGCAAGCGGACATCACCGTTGCGGATGCAGAAATCACCCGCGCCCATGACGACCAAATCCGCTACAAACACCTGGTCATCGATGGCACGGTCTCCGCCCAAAGTTTTGAAAATGCCGATACCGCCTACACCCAGGCAGTTGCCAACGGTGAAAAATCGCGCGCGGGCTTGCTGGCGGCGCAGCAGCAATTGGAAGTCATCGCCACGCAAAAACAGCAGGCACAAGCTGCTCTTGATGCAGCCGGTGCCGATTTTAATCTGGCCCAGCTTTATTTGGATTATACCGAATTGCGGGCCCCGATTGATGGCGTCATTGGCAATCGCAGTGCGCAAGTCGGAGCTTATGCAACCGTCGGCGCCCAATTGATTTCACTCGTGCCGTCACACGGGTTGTGGATTGATGCGAATTTCAAGGAAAACCAGCTCGCGCGGATGCATGCTGGTTCACCGGCTACCGTGCAGATTGATTTGTTGGGCGGTAAAAAATTTCACGGCCACGTTGTCAGTATCGCCCCGGCAACCGGTGCACAATTCAGTGTGTTGCCGGCCGAAAATGCCACGGGCAATTTTACAAAAATTGTCCAGCGTGTCGCCGTTCGGATCCAACTTGATGATGAAAGCGCCGCCCTCGGTCAATTGCGCCCCGGCCTTTCCGTAACGGTCAAAGTGGATACCAAGTGACCCTTCAGCCATGAATGCCACCCAACCCCCACCGTTCCGGATAAAAGATCTTTTCCCGTTTGTGGTCATGTGCATCGGAATGTTCATGGCCCTGCTGGACATCCAAATCGTCGCCTCGTCACTTCAGGATATCGGCGGCGGATTGTCGGCCACGCAAGACCAGATCAGTTGGGTACAAACGGCTTATCTCATCGCCGAAATCTGCATGATTCCATTATCTGGCTGGCTGACCCGGGTATTCTCGACCCGTTGGTTGTTCACGATTTCAGCCGTTGGTTTCACATTGACCAGTTTGCTGTGCGGAATCGCTTGGAATATCGAAAGCATGATCGCGTTCCGCGCCCTCCAAGGCATGCTGGGCGCCTCCATGATCCCCACCGTGTTCACGTCCTCGTTCCATTATTTTCAAGGAGCCCGGCGGGTTTACGCCGCCGCCGTCGTCGGCACCATCGCCTCCATTGCGCCGACGCTTGGCCCGGTCATCGGCGGTTGGATCACAGATACATTTGATTGGCGCTGGTTGTTTTACATCAACCTCGTGCCGGGCGCACTTGTGGCAATACTCACACCCATGCTGGTGAAAATTGATAAACCGGATTGGTCGCTGCTCAAAGGTGCGGATTATATCGGCATCATCCTGATGGCCGCCGGCCTTGGCAGTCTGCAATACGTTCTGGAAGAGGGCGCGCGTTGGAACTGGTTTGATGACCCGACGATTAAAGCCTTCGCCGTCGTCGCCGTGATTGCGGGGGTCCTTTTTATCATCCGCAGTCTGACGTATGCCAATCCCGTCGTGGATTTACGCGCGTTGACCAACCGGAATTTCCTGGTTGGTTGTATCCTGTCATTCATGACGGGCGTCGGCATGTTCGCCACGATCTTTTTGACTCCCTTGTTCCTGGGCTACGTCCGCGGCTACGATGCCTGGCAGATCGGCGTGGCCATCGCGTCCACCGGGCTGGCCTCGCTCATCGGCGTTCCCATCTACATCATGCTGGCAAAAAGATTTGATACGCGCTGGTTGATGATGTTCGGCCTCGCGATGTTTGCCCTCTCCATGTGGAGTTTCAGCGGCATCACCCATGAGTGGGGTGCCCATGAACTTTTCCTGCCGCAATTCCTTCGTGGATTTCCGCAGGTGTTCGCCGTCGCCCCCGCCGTGACGCTCGGCCTCGGCAGTCTGACCCCCGAACGGCTCAAATACGCCAGCGGACTGTTCAACATGATGCGCAACCTTGGCGGTGCGATCGGCATTGCCGTTTGTGCGACAATCTTGAATGACCGCACCAATCTGCATTTCCTGCGCCTCGCCGAACATTTGAATACCACGAACCCAGCCATGCAAGGCATGCTCGGCCAGGTCGGCACAAAATTTGCCGCCGCCAATGCCGGCGACATTTTACACGGACACGCGATTGCCTTAAAATATTTATGGAATCTCACGTACCGCGAAGCCCGGGTGCAAACCTTTGCCGACGCCTTTCTCGTCATTGGCGTCGGCCTGGCCATCGCTGCCGGGCTGACCGTGTTCTTGAAGAAAGTTGTGCCACCCGCCGCCCCGCCAGCGGATGCGCATTGAGATTTAGATCAGTTCGTCAAACCGGCTCGGCGATCAAATCGTAGTCCGTATGACCAATGACTTTGACCGTGATAAATTGGCCAATCGGCAAGGCGCCTTTGGCGGCACGGATATAAACGCGTCCATCAATGTCCGGGGCGTCACCTTCACCACGCGCGACAAAATAATGCCCCTTCATCCGGGCCAGTTGCTGGTCTGATTCACGGATCAACCCGTGTTCCCACGAACTGACGTTGGCTTTTTGCAATTGTTTCGCATTCGCCTCGCCCTCGATGAGCACATTGATTTTGCGCCCGACAAAACTTTCCGAAACCGCCATGGCAACCTGGTGTTGCGCGTGCATGGCCAGTTCACGGCGTTTTTGTTTCACTTTGTCCGTCAGTTGGCCGGCCATTGCGCCAGCGCGCGTACCGTCTTCCTTTGAATAGGCGAAAATGCCGAGCCGCTCAAATTTCGTGTCGCGAATGAAATCCAGCAGGGCGTTAAAGCTCGTCTCGGTCTCGCCGGGAAAACCGACGATGAACGTCGTGCGCAACACGATGCCGGGAATTCCCGCGCGGATGCGTTTGACGAGGTCCACAATGTATTGCTGCGACGTTTCACGGCGCATGCGTTCAAGCATGTTTTCGTGGATGTGCTGGAGCGGCATATCCACATAGCGTGCCACTTTTTTACATTCGGCGATCGTCTGGATCAGTTCATCCGTCCAATGTGCGGGATGCGTGTAGAGCAGCCGGATCCAGAAATCACCCTTGAGCGAATTGAGTTCGCGCAACAACGTGCAGATCGTGGTCGCATCGGCAGCAAGTGATTTGGTGGCGGCGTTAAATTTTTCCGGCGAGGAAATCGCGCGCGAATGGTTCGCACGTAGGTCGAGGCCGTAATAGGTCGAATCCTGCGAGATCAGGTTGATTTCCTTCACCCCATCGGCGATCAGCGCCTTCGCCTCGGCCACGATGTCTTTCTGGGTGCGGCTGCGATGCGAACCGCGCATGCGCGGGATGATGCAAAAACTGCAGGGATGGTTGCAGCCCTCGGCAATTTTCAGATACGCAAAATGCTTGGGCGTGAGCCGAAAACGCGGAGTTTGAAAATCGGGGATGAAATTCGGACGCTGGGTCACGTCCATAATCGGCGCAATCTCCGCCGGGGATTGTCCGGTCGCAACCACCACCTTTGTTTTTCCAAATTTATCCGTGCCCCGGATGGATTCTTCCTTGTCGTGCCCGGAAACGTCGCGCTTCTTTTCCAACTCGTTCAGGCGTGCGGCGATTTTTCCTTTGGCCGTTGCGCGTTGCGGACCGGCCGTTGTGGGCTTCCCGATCTTGGTCGCCCGGTTTACCAGCGCCCGATCCACGATATCGCCAACTTGCGCGACCTGATCAATGCCCATGAACGCATCCACTTCAGGCATGAGTTTGGGCAACTCGTCACGGAAACGCTGCGACAAACAGCCGGAAACGATGACGGCCTGGCCGCGCTGATTGGCATCGCGCAATTCAACGGATTCCAGGATCGTGTCCACGCTTTCTTCCTGCGCAGAGTCAATGAACGAACAGGTATTGACGATGACCGCATCGGCACTGGTGGCATCATTGGTGATTTCAACGCCAGATTTGAGCAGCGAGCCGAGCATGATCTCGGCGTCCACCAAATTTTTGGCGCAACCCAGCGAAATCAAACCGACGCGCAAGGGACTTTTCTCAGATTTTTTTTCTTTGATCACGAAGACAACAGGCTACCCGAGGAAGGTCACGGAAGCAATGACCGCAAACTGACAGTATTTCTAATTTGAATTCATATATTTAAACGAATATTTTTGCATGAAATTGCAAACCATGTTTTTTCTCTTCGTTATAAAAAGAAATTATAGAGGCCATTCCGATTCTTTTTGTCCAACTATCCCCCAATCGCCACCAATCCGATTGGTTTGTGGTTGGAATCTAAATTGACAGTTAAACCGAGAATTAACTTCAATGCGTAGGAACCCTCCTTTTATTAAAAACGGCGGTTCATTCGCAGAAGCAAAATCGATTTGGGCAATGCTCAAATTGTTGAAGCTAATGTCATTTGCCGATGCCCCTGGAGTTTTATGCCGCTCCCACTTAACTGTAAAACTTAAAACTAAATCTCCGTTACGATCGGTTTCGGCCGATTCAATCCGACAGGGAATATCAACTCCCACACCAAGCCCCATAAACCCTCTGGTTCGGTTCAAAGTGACTAACGCAGTTAAAGTTGACCAGTTTTTAAAATATGCAACGTCATTTGAACTTATGCCAATAACGCAATATCCCTCGACGTATTCAAGTGGAAAATTTATCGGTGAATTTAGTATAGCAACATTACTTATTGATAAAATACTTATGTTTGCTTTAGCGAGTGCGTTTGTGGAAATGTCATACGAGTGAATTAGTTCGACTATTGATTTTTGGAGAGTAAAAACATTGCTTTGCAAAATCCAATTATCCGATTCAGTGTTGGCTGCATGCTCATTTGCCTTTCCCGCAAGTTCAATTGCAGTTGCGGCCTTTTTATCTGATTCAGACGCTTCAAATAATTCATACGCCAAGCCAACAACAAGCAAAGCCATAAAGAATTTTTTCCACCGCGAGTGTCTCCCTGTTTCTTCTCCCCAATCAAAATATACTTCGCCAGCAACTCCAATAAATACCGCCATCAATCCCGGATGTTCCAATAGAAAAAACCTCAAAGAGGCAGGGCAGAAGAGCCAGGCAAACAAGCAAATAAAACCAACCGAAATAATAATAATTGTTATTATTTTGGCGATTTTCCTAATTTTGAAATTTTCCACGATGTTATTCAAAAAATGAGGCGTCTTGAGAAAGGCCGCAGATCGGAAATCTGAGACGTCTCAAATTAATTGTATTATGAATTTTGTATAAGTGGGTAACTGAATTAAGGATTACCGAACTCACCGATTTCACGGCAAACGTGTTCTCAATTTCTCCACCAATTCCGGCGGCAGACGCTTCGGTTTCTCGTCGCGGCTGGTGCAGGCATGGAATGTTTCCGCCTCTAGAATGAGTTTTCCGTTTTGGTTCAGGACGCGATGGCCGAAGTTCAAGCGCACGCGTTCGACCAGGGTCGGCCGTACTTCGATGGTCAGCACGTCGTCGTAACGGGCGGGAAATTTATACTGCAACCGCGCTTCGATGACGGGAAAGATGAAATCCTGTTCTTGCAACGCCAGCACGGTCAGGCCGAACGAACGCATGAATTCACCGCGCGCCGCCTCCAGCAGATCCAGATAACGCGCATGATAAATATGATCGCCCACGGTGCATTCGGCATACGTGACGCGATGGATATAACGAAAAATTTCGGCCATAGAACCAGCGGATTTTACGGGCCAACACGATTGGTTTAAAGGGGAAAATTCCGGGGGCGCCGGCGCGCCCGGAACGTGGGCGTGGGGCAAAGGCTTCCTTCCGGTGGCAACGGGTGTAAAATTCCATTTGCGCTCCTTGCTTTTGGCGTTATGTTTCCGAAGCATATAAAAAGCTGGCTGATTGCTTTGACACTTGGACATTTCATAGGAAATAATCATAAATCACCATATGGCCGTCACAAAAGTTAGTTCGATTATCCATTTTGCCGCCCGCACCTCGCCCTTGGGTGGCACTGGTGAACCCACCACCGGACGCTGGACGCCCAACACCGATGTTTATGCCACGGAAGCCGGTTTGGTGGTCAAAGTCGAACTCGCCGGCATGAAAAGTGACAGTCTGGACATCGTGATGGAAGGTTCCCGCCTGCGTATCAGCGGCGTCCGCGAAGACAGTTGCCGCTCAACCCATTCCAGTTTTTTGGTGATGGAAATTTCCTATGGCCCGTTTGAAACCGTGCTGGACCTGCCACCGGATTACAATCTCGAACAAGCCCGGGCGACTTATGTGAACGGTTTTTTGCGGATTGATGTGCCACCCGCACACCATACGCAAACTTTTAGCAAAAAGGTTCAAATCACGGAAGGTGAATAAACTCGTCTGAATTTTTCGGGCGCAACCCTGTCTAACTGCCGAATGACGACGACCAGCTCGGGGGAAACAGAATTTGTCAGCATCCTTAGTTCAGGCGACCGGTCCGATGGACCGACCCGCCTGTCTTCCCGTTCGTTGCCGGAAACCCTGCCGATTCTGGGCCTGGCCGACATTGTCATCTTTCCCGGCGCCATTGTTCCCCTGCTCGTCGAAACCGGGCCGAGCCTGAAACTCGTGGATGACCTGGTCGCCGGCAACCGCCTGTTCGGCGCGGTCTTGCAACGCCGGCCCGATGTCGCCGAACCGACCCCGGAAGACCTCCACACGATTGGTTGCGTTTCGCGCCTTTCCAAAATGGTGAAACTGCCGGATGGCACGGCACGCGTCCTGGTGGAAGGTCTCTGGCGCATCCGCCTGCAACAATTTGAGCCGCCGATGCCATATCTGCGGGCGCACTATGAATTGGTGCGCGACGAGACGGAAGATTCCATCGAACTCAAGGCCCTGTTGCGCAACGCGCACAAGCAATTTGAAGAGATCGCTAAATTGTCCAATGCCTTATCGGAGCAGGTCAAAGTCGCCGCCCTGAACACTGAAAATCCCGGCCACTTCACCGATTTGATCGCCGGCAACCTGAACCTCAGCCTGGAAGACCGCCAGAAATTGCTTGAGATCGCTTCCGTCCGCGAACGCCTCGCCGCGCTGCTGCCCCTGCTCAATCGCGAACACGAAGTGTTGACGTTGAGTTCGAAGATCCAAAGCGATGTCGCCTCCTCCGTTTCCAAAACCCAGCGCGACTTTTTCCTGCGCGAGCAACTCCGCGCCATCCAACGCGAGCTCGGTGACGGCGATGCGAACACGAACGAAACCAAAACGCTGCGCGAACGGATCGGGCAGGCAGTCTTGCCGCCCGAAGTGCGCCGGGTGGCCGAACAGGAACTCGAACGGCTCCAGCAAATGCCGCCCGTCGCCGCTGAATACGGGATCGCGCGCAATTACCTCGACTGGATCCTGGCGTTGCCATGGTTGAAGGCCACCGAGGATAAACTGGATTTAAACACGGCGGAAAAAATCCTGGACGAACAACATTTCGGCCTCGAAAAAGTCAAAGACCGGCTGCTCGAATTTATCGCGGTCATTAAACGCCGCAAGCAGATCAAGGGGCCGATCCTTTGCCTCGTCGGCCCGCCCGGCGTGGGCAAAACGTCGCTCGGAAAAAGTGTGGCCGATGCGCTGGGCCGCAAATTCGCCCGGATTTCCCTGGGCGGGATGCGGGACGAGGCGGAAATTCGCGGCCACCGCCGCACTTATGTCGGCGCCATGCCGGGACGCATCATCCAAACGTTACGCCGCGTTGAGAGCCAGAATCCCGTCATCCTGCTGGATGAGCTGGACAAGGTCGGCGCGGATTTTCGGGGGGATCCCGCCGCCGCCCTGCTTGAGGTGCTCGACCCGTCGCAGAACACGACGTTCACCGATCATTATCTGGATCTGCCCTTTGACCTTTCTCGGGTGTTGTTCATCGCCACGGCTAATTGGCTCGAACCGATCCACCCCGCATTGCGCGACCGGCTCGAAGTCATCGAGCTGCCAAGCTATACTGAATCGGAAAAATTACAGATCGCCAAACGCTACCTTGTGCCACGCCAGATCGAAGAACACGGCCTGGCCAAGCGCGACATGAAGATCACCGATGCCGGATTGCGCGGGCTCATTCGCGAATACACGCGCGAAGCGGGCGTGCGCCAGCTCGAGCGCCAGATTGCCGCCCTGACCCGGAAAGCAGCCCGAAAAATCGTTTCCAAAAACGGCCAGATGCCAACGGTCAAAATTGATGCAAAGGACTTGGAAAGTTATCTCAGCCATGCACCGTTCATTTCCGAAACGGCGGAAAAAATCACCGAATTTGGCATCGCCACCGGCCTCGCCTGGACACCGGTGGGTGGCGATATTTTGTTCATCGAAGCCACGCGGATGCGCGGGCGCGGCAATTTGATTTTGACCGGCTCACTCGGCGACGTGATGAAAGAAAGCGCCCAAACGGCCGTTAGCTATTTGCGCAGCCAGGCAAAAAGATTGGAACTCGATTTTGACGATTACGGCAAATTCGACCTGCATATTCACGTCCCCGCCGGGGCGACACCAAAGGACGGACCAAGTGCGGGGGTGACGATTGTGGCCGCCCTGGCTTCACTCCTGAGCAAACGCCGCGTACGTTCGGACGTGGCGATGACAGGGGAGATCAGCCTGCGCGGCCGCGTATTGCGTGTCGGCGGCATCAAGGAAAAGGTCATTGCCGCTTCACGTTTTGGCGTAAAACAAGTCATTTTGCCCGAAGGCAACAAAGCCGATTGGCAGGATGTCCCCGCCGAAGTGCGCGCCAAGTTGAAAGTGCATTTCGTCCGGCAGATTTCTGAAAGCATCGAACTCGCCCTGGAAAAGAAATGAAGCTTCTCCCTGTCTTTATCGGGATCATTTTACTGTTCAATGTCCGTGCTCCGGCCCAGACCACGAACAGCTTGTCGGATGCGGAAATTCAGGGACGAGCCCTCGCGCAGAAAATCCTGGCCCAATCGCCAGCGGAAAATGATACCAACACCGGCACTCTAAAGATCAAAGATGCCAACGGCATACGTTTGGAAATTCCAATGGAATGCAAGACCCTTGTTACCGCGACCGGCTGGCAAACGATTTACACAGCCCAGTCGGCCAATAAAATGAACTCGTCGGGCATGCTTAGTGTCGTTCACGAGCGCGGCCAATCGCCAGCTTACTTTTACACGACCAATTTGGTTGACGATCTTTCCACCACAACTTCATCTGGCAACTCTCCGTTGCCAGATGCAAAAAAAACGACTCCATTCGTTGGCTCGGATTTTAGTTATGCCGATTTAGGCCTGGAATTTTTCCACTGGCCGCAGCAGAAAGTTGTAAAAAGGGAATTTTACCGCCAGTGCAGTTGCACGGTTTTGGAAAGCACCAATCCCCGGCCCACACCAGACAGTTATTCGCGCGTCGTCTCATGGATTGATAATGACTCACTCGGCATCGTGGAAGCCTATGCCTACGACGCCAACGGCAAAAAGCTCAAAGATTTTTATCCGAAAGATTTCAAAAAAGTGGATGGTCAATGGCAGGTGCAAACCTTGGTGATGGAAAATTTGCAAACCGGTTCCCGTTCCCGGTTGGAATTCAAGCTAAAGAAATAAGCCGGCGGCCACCGTTGCCACCGGCCAACCGGGCCATGCTTGACTTCAAACCCGCTTCCGACCACGCTGCGCAGCCGGTATGAAATCCAATGTCCTTCAAAAATTTCTCACGGCCTGCCTGAGTATTTTTCTCGTGGTAAGCGCCTTTGCCGACACCACCAATCCACCCGCCATGTCGCGCGACGAGACGTCCGGCAATTTTCTCCAGTTGCAAGAACAGCTCCACGCGGCCCAGCTTGCCATCCAACGAAACCAGCAGGTTGGCATGGAAGCCGCCGCCAGTAATCTGGATCTGCTGACATCACGGCTGCAATCGCTCGAACAAACGGTGTCCAGTCAGCGTGCCGCCGAAGCGGATGCCACCCGCAAATCACAGCAATGGATCTTGTTGGTCGCCGGAATTTTCGGCCTCACGGTTTTGGGCGGCTTGCTGCTGATGGTCTATCTGCAATCCCGTGCCTTCACGCAAATCGCCCAGATCGCCGCGCAACCATCGGCAGCTCTGGCCAACGCCAGCGCTGTCCACCAACTCGCCGCCCCCGGCCGGGCCACCGTGGAAACAGCCAATACCCGGTTGCTGGAAATGGTCGGCCAATTGAACGACCGCATCCAGGAATTAGAAAATAGCCAGCGCTTATTGCCGCCCGTTACCAAAAGCGAAATCACCGTCAACCCGCTGGCCGAAGGTCAAAAAAATCTGGACGAAAATGCACCGGAAAAGGCCCTGGCATTCTTTGATGATTTTCTCGCCCGCAAACCGGAACACATCGAGGCGCTGTTGAAAAAGGCCGAGGTTTTGGAAAAACTTGGCCGCGCCGAAGACGCATTGAGTTGCTACGAACAGGCCCTAGCCATCCGGAAAAAACATGCTCAGAATAAGAGTGTGTAGTTGAGGGAAAATTTCCGCTCCGTCAAGGGCGAGTCTTTTGAAATCAGTCCGACGTTAACCCACCCGGCTAACTCAATTGAATTTAAGACGATTAGTCTGCTCGCGTTCGGCTTCGATCCGTTCGCGCAATTGATCAATCTTCAACTTCAATAATTCGCGGTTTTCTTTGGATTGACCATCCAGTTCCGCTTCCAACTCGCCCACGCGTTGTTCGTAAGCCCGCAGACGCTCAAGCAAGGGAGCTTGCACAGATTCCAATCGCCCAGCCAGTTCGGTCAACTCGGCCGTGGCCGCTTGCTGGGCGGCCAGCAATTCGCGGCGCTGGGCAGCCAGTTCCTGCACCACAGCATTTTTCAATGCGTCCACCAGATGCGGCGCGAGGCTGGACTGCACGGTATTCAGCAAGGTGTTGACGCTCGGCGGTGGGAGCGGCTGGGTTTTACCGTTAAGAATTTTTGCCAGGATGTGATTGGCCTCCTCCGTGCCATCGCGCCGACAGGCGGGACATGCCACTGGCACCGGCATCCGGCCCTGCTCCGGACGGACTTCAAAGGCATATTTCTGCCCGCAAACGCAAAAAATCTTGATGGGAATGGACGAAGCGTTCACCAGAGAAATGATTTTTGTTCACCGAGCAATTGGTCGCCATCCCATAATGTGGCGCGCCAGGACACCACGGTTCCAATTTTTTTATAGTCGTCACCCGCCAAAGTGAATTTTGTCCAACGGCTGAAAAAGCCGGCCACTCCGTTGGTCTCAAATGTCTGCCACGTCGGTTTGCCGTCCACGGCCACACCCCGCGCTTCCACCCGGATTTTTAGTTTTTGCCCCGTTGTTTTGGCAGCTTTCCATTGCACGTCGAAACGGACACCGGACACTTCATTGGTGAGATGTTCGCGCAGTTGCAATTGATAGGCGTCCCGGTCGAACAAGCTGGGTGAGGTGGAATCGCGGCCTTGGTGATCGAGCAGAAGCGGCAGCACCTTAAGCACGCGTCCAGCCTTGGTGTTCACCACTGGCGCCGGGGACATGACCACGGCATTCGTTGTCATCCCGGCAGCCAAAATCAAGCCGGGCGAAACCAACAGGAGAGCCATCAACAGCCATACGCGCATAGTGGGACAATAATTTTTCGGCGCGGCAAATTCAACGGAAAACCGTTTTGCCGCCGCGAACCAAAACTTACTGCCAGTAAAAACGGACAATTTGCGTGTTCGGCCCATTGCGGAAAATGACCGCTACAAATTCACGCGAGCGATCACCCATTTTGGCCGTGATATGCACTTCAAAAGTCGTGCTGCGGAAGGTGACGTACTTTCCGATCTGCTGCACTGCCTGTGGATTGACACCGGCAGCCGCCAGTTGACCAATACTGGTGAGGGGCGTGTCATCATCCGTGCCTTCCACGCCATCCGGGCCGGCGCGGTACTTCACAATGCTTTCGGCACTGGCCGTGTCCATGTACGGGATCAGCGCGAGGATATCGGCATCGGCGGTGTTGATGTTGATCTGCCCGGAAGAAAAAGTTGTGAACACCTTGGTAAAGGGAAATTCGTAATTCTGCTCCTGACTGGACGCTGAATTATTCAAGCCCAGCCGCTGATGTTGCATGGGCGATGCGTCACCGTTGTCACTACCACTGCCATCATACATCCGGCGCGTGACACCTTTGATCAACAACATCTCGGACAGATCATCCAGCGGCCCGTTCTTGGCAAAATAAGGCGGCGTCAAACCTTGATAATAGTCGCTCTCCGCGCCAGCCGCCCGGGTGCCGTCATCCGTATCTATCCAATCTTGAATTGAATCAGACAAGACCGAAATATCGTTCGCCCCAATTCCCATCGTCGTGAAAACCTGCTGCAATAGCTGCGCAGGGGCGGTGTTGATGTTGATCTTGCTTTCCAAATCAATCATTTTCAACGACACCGTGCCGACCGGATCAGGAAAACCGACCGGATAATCGTTTAATGATATTCCCATTAGCGGACCATTCGTTTCCGCACCGAAGCCGGGGCCGCCCGCCCAAATCTCACTTTTAGTGTCAAACTGCGGCGGTTCCTGTGCCAGGACATAACACGCCAATTCCGCCCCCGAACGCCCCAGCCAGAGCATTTGTTCATCGGTGTTCGCGTTGGCCGACAACCGCGTCTCAACTTTCATCGCATACGCGAAGGCGCCCGCCATGATGGTCAGCACCACTACGGCGACCAGCGCGACCACCACGGCAAATCCTGATGATTTTTTGGTTGAAGGCGAAAGGTTCATGGTTCAATGCGGGGCACCGCCGAAAGGGTTGGCGGCGCCACCCATTTGGACGATGGTCGGCATCATGGTTGACGGCAGCGAAAACGCGCGCGAAATCACCTGGTCTTGTGCGTTGTCATAGTTGTTATAACTATTGTTGGCATTGTCGTCGCCGAGAATAATCCCGATGCGCACCATCGGGGGCAAGGTATTGGTGCTAACCCATTCGGTATCCCACGCCACCTGGTTCGTGTCCCAACATTCGATGGAAAACGCCTTCACATTTTTTGCCAGCACCAGCGGATATTTTGCTTCGTCATCATCCAGGTCCATCAGGATCGGATTTTGCCGCAAAACCAGATTGTTCCTTTGGTTGTCGCCCGGCTCCAGGCTGAATTGCAACCGGCGCACCTTGATATTTTGAAATTTCCGGCTGCGCGGAAAACCATCCGGCAGATACGCCGCAAAACTCAACGAGGGATTGCTGCCATTGGTCACATTAAAGCTGTAATATCTCTGCGACGATTGAAACGACTGGACGCACATCAACGCATCTTCAATCGTGCCCATCACGATCCGCTGGCGCTGCGCCTTCTCCGAGACCGACTGCCCGACCTGCGCCGATTTCATGATCAACATCAGTGTCGCATAAATACACGCAACCACCATGCTGAAAATCATGAGGGCCACCATGAGTTCGATCAACGTGAACCCGCGCCGTCCGGCGGACGGAATTTTCACCGTCCGCCATGCTTGAAAATTTGCGCTCGGTAAATTCATTTAATGCGTGAACGTTCCGCCATCCAGCGAACCGGGCTTGGATTGCGGCCGAAAAAAGAATGTGGAAGTGCGGGCGATCGGAACTTGATTGTTCTTATTGTCAAAAATATAGAAGTCCGCGCTGAACAACTTGTTCGACCGCACCTCGGTGATGTCGCCCTTCCAGGTATAGCCGGCGTAATTTTTCCCGAGCAGATCCTCCAGGTCGCCGGAATATTCGCCTTCCACGAGCGCATTCGTCAACGACCACTGCGAGAGCACTGCGCTGGCATCCACCAACGGATGCTGCAACCGGCGCGCGTTGCTGAGCGATTGCGAGACCACTTGTAGAATCCCAAATGAACCGATGAAAAAAATCCCGATGGCGATCATCACTTCCAGCAGTGAAAATCCTCCGCGCATCCGTTGGTGAAGTTTGATTTTCATTTGTCCACGTCGCTGACCGCCGGAAAGCCGGTCGCAAATTCCAGCGTGATCTTGGTCCAGTCATCGCGGCTGTGCAGCACCAGAATCATTTCATCGCTGGTGCCGTTGGGATTAAAATGAACCGTTGCCGCATCAGAGTCAGTGAAATCCCACGATTCCACCTTCAACGCCTCCAGACTAACGTCCGAGGGCAACGTACAAGAACTCACATAAGGTGAACCATGCGAACTGCCACTGCCCTGCACTGTAAAGGTGCGATCATGCGGATTGATCAAAACACTCGCGGGATGCCCCGAAAAGATCGCCCGCGCCCGCGCGGTTTTGCAGACGTCCGTGACATCGCTGATGGCCCGTCGCATGCCGCGCTTGATCAGCATCTTGTCCAAGGCCGGCAACCCCATCGCCGCCACCAGACCGATGATGGCCACCACGATCATCAATTCGATCAGGGTGAAACCCAGTTTATTGACCGCTGATGACCGGGGATTGATCACGGAAATATCGCACAATCGGGAAATTTCCCGCTGCGGCAACCGCTCATCATGGATCGGCCATTTCATCGTCAATGAATGGATGAGATCAATCGGAACAGCGGCAGGAAAATGCTCAACAGCAGGAAGCCGACGACGATGGACATGACGATGATGAGGATCGGCCCGATCAGATCGCTCATCACACGCAGCGCGATCTGCAATTCATTTTCGTAGGTGTCTGCCAGATTGTTCAACGCGCCCGGCACATCGCCAGTTTCTTCGCCGATACGCACCAGGTCCACCATCAGTTGCGGAAATAATTTGCTGTGCGCCAGCGGTTGCGCCAGCGTTTTGCCATCTGTCACCGCCTCCCGCGTCTTGATGATCGCGTCTTTGATAAGGATGTTCGACATCACCTGTTCGGTGATCTTCAGTGCCGTCAACACCGGCACGCCGTTTTGCAGCAACGTGCCCAACGTGCGGGCAAATTGGCCGAACAGGTTTATTTTCACGACGTTCCCAATCACTGGCGCTTTCATCCGCCATTCATCCAATTTGCGGCCGCCGAGTTCGCTGGTCTGAAAGCGTTTAAAGATCACAACCACCGCCAGCACGACGGGGACCGCCATCCACCACCAATGTGTAAAAATATGACTGGTGGTGATGAGGATGCGCGTCGGCAACGGCAATTCAACGTTGAAGCCGTTAAAGATATCAATGAACTTCGGCATCATGAAGGTCATGAAAAAAATCACGAGCAGGACGCCCACACAGATGACCATCACCGGATAGATCATCGCGGATTTGAATTTCGCCTGGATATCCGCGAACTGCTGGAAGTGCGTCGCCATGCGCCGCAACACCTGCACCAAGGAACCGGAAGATTCACCGGCTTTCACCATGTTCACATACAGGTCGGAAAAAATTCGCGGCTGCCGGGCCATCGCATCCGACAGGCCGCGGCCTTCGGTGACTTCCTGTTTCAACGCCAGGCTGACACCGGCGGGAATGCCCTTCGTCTGCAAGTGAGTCATGCTCGTGAGCGCAGTCGTGAGCGGCATCCCCGAATTAAGCAGGTTCGCCAATTGCGTGGTGAACGTGGCCAGCTCCTGCAATTTTGGCCGGCGTTGTTGCGATAACTGCGCCTGTACCGCCGGCGGCAAAAATGACATCAGGCTCATTCCCTTGGCGGCGCGCCGGGTTTCTGGCAACGCCCCGGCTTTCGCGGCGTCCACCGCCAGCGGAAATAAGCCGGAACGCTGGATTTGCATCAACGCGGCACTGCGGTCCGGCACCTCCAAAACACCTTCCACCAGTTCACCGGTGCGTTTGCGGGCCTTATATGAAAACTGCGGCATAAAATCTTTAATTCAAAAACCGGACGAACCTAAAAGTTTCAGACCAACTTGACAATCCCCGCATAAAATCATCGGGCGGAGCCATCGCTCCGCCCTGATAAAACGTTAAAAACCCGCTCCGACTGGCAACCGGACATCAAATCAGTTTGGGTTTGCCGTCAGCCAGGTACCGATGTCCAACGCCTGCGCATTCTGCGGGTCCAACTCCAGCACTTTCAGGTAATGCACCCGCGCGGACGCCGTATCATGCAACGTCGTTGCGTAAATCGTGCCCAACGCCAGATGCGCCCGCACCTCATTCGGATTCGCCGCGAGGACCTTCTTGAATTCATTCACCGCATCCGCCACATAACCGGACGCCTTTAACGCTTGCGCGAAGTAATAGCGCGTGTCCACGGATTCTGGATGGATCGCCAGCGCGCTTTCATAACGCGCCGCCGCCAGTGAAAACATCCGCAGCCGTTGCGCCAGGGCCGCCGCGTTATATTGCGCCTCAAACCATGACGGGTCAGCCAGGGCAGCCTGTTGGTAATTCAACATCGCATCCGACCATTTCTCATCTTGTTCAAACACCTGCGCCTTGGTGAACGCCGCAGCGGCCGGGGTTCCATTCGCGTGATTGCCCGGCGCCGGTTTATGCGATGAAAGATATTTATAACGGGGAAAACTGCTTAACGGCACAATGGCCGGCCTGGCGGGTGGCGCTGATTCTTGTACGACATTTGGCAAATTGGCGGGCAATGGGGTCAGACCCTTTTCGAGATACGGTGAATTCCGCGCGGATTCATTTTTCGACGATCCGAAAATCGTTTTCCACAAACCCGGCTTTGGTTCTGGTTCCACCGGCGGCTCAGCTTTTATCGCCGCAGATCTGGCGGACGCAAGCTCTGCGGCCGGTTTCACCGGCGTGGCGGTGGCCGCACGCGGTGAGGTGACAATTTCCGGTCCGGGCTGAACCTGCACGACTTGGGCCGGTGCCGATGTCACTGGCGTTGAAGCCGGTGCCGGCGGGCGAACGACCGGTTTGGTGGATACTGGCGGTTTGACCGCAACGGCCGGCCGGGAGGTGGAGGCGGTTGAAACTATTCTGGCGGCGGGCGGATTGCTTTTGACGACTGGCGTCTCAATTACTGCAGGGGGCGGCGCGGCGGCCGCGGTTTGCGGCTGTTCGAGCCGGTTGGCCAGCGCATTCACGTCGTTCCAATTGGCCGGGCGCGGGTCCAGGGCCAGATATTCGCGGTACTTCGCCAGCGCCGTCCGGTTGTCGCGCAAATACTGCTGATTCACCGTGGCGTCATTCAGGATTGCGGCCGCAAAGTCGGGTTGCGCTTTTTCGGCGGCGGCAAAAAATTTTACCGCATCTCGCGGCAAGCCGCGTTGGACCCGCGCCAGCCCCAGTCCGTTGTAAGCCTCGGCGTCGCCTGGTTTTAACGCCAGCACACTGCTGAAGCTGCGTTCGGCCGCGACCGTTTCACTGAGGCGCAATTGCGCGGAACCCAGTTTAAGCCAGCCGGCCGGATCATTGTTGCGGCGCAAGGTATAAGCCATGAATTCCGTCTTGGCGGCGTCCGGTTGATTTTGATCCAGCCACAAGTTACCCAGATTAAAATGCGCTTCGACAAGGTCACGATCCAGTTCCAACGCGCGTTGATACGCATTGGCCGCGCCCTGCGGGTCATTCGCGCCCTGCAACGCGACGCCATAGCAATTCCAGACCTGCGCATTTGTCGCCAGCAGGGTCGTCGCCGTCTTGAACTGCGCGGCGGCGGCGGCGTAATCACCATGATCCAGGTATTTTTGCCCGTTTTGAACAGCCCGCGGCCCGGCCGGTGTGCAACCGGTCATAACCACCGCCAACGCAAGCAATATAATTGCACCGTAAATTGAAATTTTTTTGGCCAGCATCCGCTGTGGTGGTAACATCCACAGACGAAAGTGTCAAGAAACGCACAACGTCAAGGGATATGGTTTATGCTGCTCGCCTTCGGCTGGTGTGCAGCCGCGGCGGACTTTTCCCCGCCACCCGCCACGCGCTCCACCCCGCATGTGGTCATTGCCGAAGGCAATAATCTCGTGAACGCCTTTCTCCCGGATGACGAACGGGTTGAATCCGTCTTCAATCTCGGCCTCACGCACTTCACGCAAACCACCAATGTCACCGCCGCCTGGCACAGCCTCGTCGCGACGAATGACACCGTGGGCATCAAGGTTTTTTCCGAGCCCGGCCCGCTCAACGGCACGCGCCCGGCCGTGGTCGCGGCCATCGTCCACGGCTTGATCGCCGCCGGCCTGCCCGCGCAGAACATCGTCATTTGGGACAAACGCGTCGAAGACCTCCAGGCGTCCGGATTTTTTACCCTGGGAAAAAAATTAGGCGTCCGCGTTGCCAGCGCCGCGAATGTCGGTTACGACCCGAACACGTTTTATCTGCCCGACTCGCCGGTCATCGGTTCGCTCGTCTGGGGCGATCTGGAATTTGGCCGGACGAATCAGGGCATCGGCAAAAAATCGTTCGTCTCGAAACTCGTCAGCCAGCAGATCACCAAACTCATTTCCGTCGCCCCGCTCATCAATGAAACTGAGGCGGGCGTCTGCGGTCATTTCTACAGCCTCGCGCTCGGCAGCGTGGATAATACGCGCCGGTTTGACGGCGACCCCGACCGGCTGGCCATCGCCCTGCCGGAAATCATCGCCCTGCCCGCCGTCGGCGATCATATCGTCCTTGATGTCACGGATGCCTTGCTCGGCCAATATCAGGGCGGTCCGGCCGGTTATCTGCAATACTCCTCGGTGTTGAACCAGATCTGGTTCAGCCGCGATCCCGTCGCCCTGGATGTGTTGTCCCTTCAGGAACTGGCGCGCGAAGCTAAAAAATTTGGCGCCAATCCAGTGCCGATGAATTCCGAAATTTACACGAACGCCGCCTTGCTCCAACTCGGCGTGAATGATCCGGCCAAAATCAAAATCTTAAGAGTCCGGTGAAGTTTTGGTGGAACGCCGAGAAGTTTCGGAACCAATATCCGCTTTTGAGTCCGGCCAATCGTTCTCACGAGAGCGAAACCCGGGTGTGTTTGAATGATCAGTTTGGACATCCGGCTCATCCTCGTCGTCGTCCTTATCCTCGAATTTTCACCAGCGGGAGAGGATGACAATGAGAATGAGACGATTGAGTGGCCGCCCCATTTTCATGGCACGCTCTTAAGCCTTCCAAACTTTTCCAGCCGCGGCTTTGTACTTCGCCATCACGTTGCGCGTGTCCACGATGAGCGGCGGCCAGCCGGCGAGCTGTTGATAATCAATCGCTGCATGGGCGGTGGAAATCAACACCGCATCAAAAGCTGAAATGTTTTTGCGGGTCCATTTCACTGATTTCATTCCTGCCCAATGCGGATGCTCCCGCGTCAAACGAATGACGGGAACATACGGATCAAAATAGGCAACCGTGGCGCCGCGCGCTTTCAGCAAATCCATCAGGGCATAACTGGGCGATTCGCGGTCATCATCCACATTCGCCTTGTAAGCGAGGCCCAGCACCAGCACCCGCGCGCCACGCAATTTTTCCCGCTGCGATGCCAGCGCACACGCCACGCGGGCCACGACCCGTTCCGGCATGGCCCGATTGATCTCCCCCGCCAATTCCACAAAGCGGGTTTCCTGCCCGACCTGGCGCGCGCGCCAGGCCAGATAGAACGGATCAATCGGGATGCAATGCCCGCCCAGGCCCGGGCCCGGATAAAATGGCATGAACCCGAACGGCTTGGTGCGGGCAGCGGCGATGACGTCCCAAACGTCAATGTCCATCGCGGCGTAAACCCCCTTGAGTTCGTTAACGAGCGCGATATTGACGCCGCGAAAAACGTTCTCCAGCAACTTCGCCGCTTCGGCGGTGCGACAATTTGCGACGGGCACCAGGGTGCGGACGGCGCGGGCATAAACCTTTTCCGCCGCCGCCAGGCACGCCGGCGTGAAACCGCCGATAACCTTGGGAATTTCCGCCACCCGGCTGTCCGGGTTGCCCGGATCTTCACGTTCCGGCGAAAAGGCGAGGTGAAAATCGCGGCCTGCACACAGCCCCGAACCGCGTTCCAACACAGCGCGCAATTCGTTCTCCGTCGTCCCGGGATAAGTGGTGGACTCGAGCACGACCAACTGCCCACGTTGCAGATGCGGCGCGATGCTTTTGCCTGTTTGTAAAACGAACGACAAGTCCGGCGTGCGATTTTTTTTGAGCGGCGTCGGCACACAGATCAAAATCGCATCAATTTTTTTGCCGATTTTTGCGAAGTCGGTGGTGGCGGAAAATTTTCCGGCCCGGACGAGTTTTTTTATCTCAGCCGCCGAAATGTGTTGGATATAGCTGCGCCCGGCATTCAGCCGGGAAACTTTTTTGACATCAATGTCCAAGCCCAGCACCCGCACGCCGCTGCGCGCAAATTGCAGGCACAGCGGCAAGCCGACGTAACCCAAGCCAATGATCGCGATGTTCATGCCGTGCGCGCAGGATGCCCAAGCCCGGTGCCGGTAAAAAGAAGTTTCTACGGCCAAACCGATGCCCGCGCAAATTCCACGAGCGCCAGCTGAGCCAGGGTAGTTTCTGGTTTGCCTTTCACATCTGCATGCCGCAGCTTCATCCTTCGATGAAATGTGTTGCGCATCAAGTAGAAGCGATCGCGATCTGCGCTTATTGCGGTCGCGCCTTATGCGCCGAATGTGCCCGCCCCGGCCCGACGCAGCGTATGACTTGTTCCGAATCCTGCACGGCCGCCCTCACCCGGGCAGACCAGGCAATGGCATCAATCTTGCAAAAAAGCCTGCAAAGTGCCCGGGCTAGTGCGTTTTATTCGTATCTTTGCGGCGGGCTTTCCGCGGCCGGCGCGGTCGGCGCGTATTTTTATCTGCCCGTGCCGTTTTTGGTCTGGTTCACGGCCGGTTGCAGCGGTGTTTTCATCGCGTCCGGGATTTGGTATGGCCGGATTGCGCGAAGACAGATCGGTGAATGACTGCCGTTGTTGTCGTTAAACTATCCTGCCGCGTTCATTATCGTGCTGTTGATTTTGGGCATCCTTGATCTGCATAGTCCGGGACCCTTGTCATTTCCGCTTTGGCGGCGACGGTAAAAGTTGTTAAGTTCAAGTGATGCCGGACATCGTCCTCACCACACTCAACGCGAAGTTCATTCACGCCGCGTTTGGGCTGCGCTATCTCTTCGCCAATCTTGGCGAACTGCAAGCGCGGGCGTGTATCGCTGAATTTGACATCAACCAGCGCACCCTCGACATCACGGAAATCCTGCTCGCGCGTGAACCCAAAATCCTCGGCTTTGGCGTTTATATCTGGAACGTCGCGGAAACAACCGAAGTGATCGCCGCCATCCGGCGCATCCGGCCGGAGATCAAAATCATTTTGGGCGGACCGGAAGTCAGTTACGAAACTGAAGGCCAGCCGATTGTCGCCCTGGCTGACCACGTCATCACCGGCGAAGCCGATTTAAAATTTGCCGAAGTCTGCCGCGAACTTTTGCAGGGATCGCCCTCGCCGCTTGCCAAAATCATCCATGCGCCGGTTCCGGAGTTCTCCAAAATCCAGTTGCCGTACGATCTTTACACCGAGGCTGACCTGGCACATCGCATCATCTACGTTGAAGCCTCGCGCGGTTGTCCATTCACCTGTGAATTTTGCCTGTCATCGTTGGATATTCCCGTGCGCCA
This sequence comes from Verrucomicrobiia bacterium, assembly GCA_036498725.1. Lineage (GTDB taxonomy): Bacteria > Verrucomicrobiota > Verrucomicrobiia > Limisphaerales > UBA11358 > UBA11358. The sequence continues at coordinate 22,962 of DASYEY010000206.1, forward strand.
GGTGCCGCTGGAAAAATTTCTCGGCGAGATGCAAAAGCTGTTGGATCGCGGCTTGAAACAATTCAAGTTCGTGGATCGCACGTTCAACCTGAACATCGCCACGAGCAAAGCGTTGCTGGAATTTTTCCTCGCGCGCCATCAGCCCGGAATGTTTTTTCATTTCGAGATGATTCCCGACCGTT
>DASYEY010000207.1:0-3460 GCA_036498725.1 Verrucomicrobiia bacterium
ATCCAAGACGAGCGCCGTGCCAATGGGATTGACCGGTGGAAACAGCGCCACGAAGCCGACGATGGCCATCTCTAAAAAGGTTGAAACCGTTTCCATGTGCGAAACACAGTAGGCGGATTGGGGGATAAAATCCAGTGTAGAAGCCGGGGCGGCGGACGAGGAAAGTGGGATTCTTAACCGGTCTGAATCATCCTCATGCTCATCGTCGTCCTCGTCCTCGCTCGTTTAGGGAAATTCGAGGATGAGGACGAGGACGACGATGAGGAGGATCTAGTAGCAATCTGATTTTCAAACGATCATTACCAGCCGAATCAATGGCTGAGTTCGTAATTCAAAATCGAGAGACAATAGATCGCTGCGGTTTCCACCCGCAAGGTCAGGTGGCCCAGGGTGACAGGCCGCGCGCCGGAATTCTGGATCTGCGACAATTCTGCCAGGGTAAAATCACCTTCCGGCCCGATCCACACCCCGGTGCTGTGCGGCAAACGGCCGTGCTCCTTTTGAAACGCCTGAAACCAGTCGCGTGGATGGCGGCGTTCCGTCTGCAAGGAACCGATCAATGGCAGTTCGATGGTTTCGCCCCGGGCGAGGAATTGGGCGATGGTTTGGGGAACTTCAACTTGCGGCAACCACGGTGCGCCGCATTGTTTGATGGCTTCAATGGCGGTCTGTTGCCATTTCTCGCGTTTATGTTCCGCGCCCTCGTCGTCGAACTGGGAGATGACGCGCTCGGTCAGCAACGGCACGATGCGATGAGCGCCAAGTTCGACGGATTTTTGGATGATGCTCTCGATCAGTTTGCCTTTGGGAATCGCCACCAGCAGGGTGATGGAGCAGGGCGGGGCGGGGGTGGATTTCTTTTCGACCACCGTCAGCGAAAGAAAATCTTTGGCGGTATTTTCCACGACGCAGGAATATTCACCGCCTGCGCCGTCGAGGACCGTAACGTGATCATCACGTTTTAGGCGGAGCACATGCAAGGCGTGATGCGCTTCGCGGCCATCCAAGCGCAGCGAATTGCCACGGCATTTTTCCGGCGGCAGATAAAAACGGTGCATTTTATTTGGGCGGGACGGCGATGCGGCCATCCCAATTCTCAAAGCGAGCCGGTGCGTGCCGGCTCCCCCGCGTCATTTAAAAAACTTTTTCGCCTTTTCAAAAAAACTGGAGGCGATCGGTGCTTCCTTGCCATCACACAGTGCAGAAAATTCCTGCAATTTTGCCTTCTGCGCGCTGTTCAAATGCGCCGGCACTTCGACCTGTACCCGTACGTGGAGGTCGCCGTGGCCGTAGCCTTGCAAATTCTTTACCCCCTTGCCTTTGATGCGGAAGGTGGTGCCTGGCTGCGTGCCCGCGGGAACCTTGATGGTGGCCCGGCCTTCGAGGGTCGGCACTTCGATCTCGGCGCCGAGTGCGGCCTGCACGAAGCTCACCGGCACTTCACAGATCAAATCGTCGCCATCACGTTTGAAAATCTCATGCTGCTTGACGAACAGGACGACATAAAGATCGCCGGAAGGTCCGCCGCGAAAACCGGCTTCACCATTGCCTTGGGAACGCAGGCGCGAACCGGCTTCCACCCCTGCGGGAATCTTCAGTTTGATCTTGGAAGAGCGTTCGCGTTTGCCGTCGCCATGGCAGGTGCGGCAGGGTTTTTCCATCAGGCGCCCGGCGCCTTTGCAATGCGGACACGTTTGCGCGATGCTGAAAATGCCGCGGGACGTGAGGACCTGGCCGCGGCCGCCGCAGGTGGCGCAGGTTTTTAATTTTGAACCGGCCTCGGCGCCGGAGCCGCTGCACGTTTCACATTTGTCGAGCTTGGTGACGGAAATTTCCTTCTCACAGCCCAGCGCCGCTTCTTCAAGCGTGATCTCCAGGTCGTAGCGCAGATCATCGCCCCGCTGTGGTTGCGAAGGGTCGGCTTGCTGCTGGCCGCCAAACAGATTTTCAAAAATACTGCCGCTGCCCCCGCCGCCGCCAAACACATCGCGGAAGATATCAAACGGATCGTGGAAGCCGGCGCCCGCCCCACCGGCACCACCCCGCGCCCGGGCGCGCGGATCAAAGGCGGCATGGCCGTGTTGATCGTACAGGGTGCGTTTTTCAGGGTTGCTTAAAATTTCGTAAGCCTCGCTGAGTTCCTTAAATTTTTCCTCAGCTGTCTTGTCGCCCGGATTTTTGTCCGGATGATATCGGATCGCGAGCCGGCGATAGGATTTTTTGATGCCATCGGCTTGTTCTTCGCGGGTGACTTCCAGAATCTCGTAATAATCGCGCTTGGCCATGAATAAAATTATGGGTTGAAAAATGAAAAAATCGCCGTCGGGCTAGACCAGGAAGATGTTTATCAGGCTGCCGTCTCTGGTTTTTTGGCAACGATGACCATGGCCGCACGCAACAGCCGGTCCTTCAATTTGTAGCCCTTGCGGACTTGCTGTAAAACGTTGCCTTCCGGCACGTCGGCGGATTCCTGCTGCGAAATCGCCTCGTGCAAGGTTGGGTCGAAAGGCTTGCCGGCGGCATCAATCTCTTCCAGGCCGGTTTCCACCAGCGCGTTTTTAAGCTGGGTCTGGATCATCAGGACGCCGGATTGCAATGCAGCCAGTTTTTCATCCTTCACCGATTGCGTGGCGGCGAGCGCCATCTCAAAGTTATCCAGCACGGGCAATAATTTTTGCAACAGGCTGAGATTGGCGTATTGGACGGATTCAATTTTTTCCCGGGCGGCGCGTTTTTTAAAATTATCAAAATCCGCCGTGGTGCGCAAAAGTCGTTCCCAATGTTCGTCGCCTTTGGCGGCGCGGGCTTGCAATTCCGTGATCTGTTCCGGTGACAGCGCGGTCGCGGGGTTGGCGGTGGATGCGGTCTCGGGCGACGATGATTCAGTTTCGGTTTTGCTCATGGATTTTCTAAACATTCAGGCAGCTAAAATAGCAGATAAACCCATGTTCGGCAACGGGCGATACGGAGGCAGTGACAAGTGATGGGTGACGAGTGAGCCGCAGGGCGGAACCGTAAACGCACGGACAATTTTTCATCACCGAACTGCCGAGCATTATTTTTCTCAGCGTCTCGGCGCCTCGGCGGTGAAAAATTGTCCAGCGCGATTTATCAGCCCAAGCCCAAAAATCATTTGCTGGAAATGAGCTTCTGAAATTCGGGCAGATTACGAAGATTATTCAGATTGGGATCGGTTTGCGCCTGGGTGATCAGCGTCTTGGAATTTTGTTTGCGGCTCAAATCAAACGAAGTTTTTAGGTTGGTCAGCGCTTCGGCTTTGCGGCCGGTGACCGCCATCACTTCCGCCAGCTGGAAATAACCCTCGGGATGTTCCGGGCCGAGGGCGATCTGCTTTTTGAGGGCGGCTTCAAATTCCGTCAGTTTGTTCAACGAGACGAAGTATTGGGACAATGTGGCGGCATCGGCATAAGTCAGATTGGAACTGTTGAGGACCTGCTGG
>DASYEY010000208.1:0-6369 GCA_036498725.1 Verrucomicrobiia bacterium
TCAATTCCTTTTCCGGACGCATCAGGTGCGGATGTTTTTCGTGAACGTAAAGTTCCGCGACTTCCGCGCCGGCGCGTTTGCCGGTGTTTTCAATTTCAAACTGCGCGGTCACCAGTGCGTTCGTTTCTTCCGGCGAGGTGCCGGAAGATGCAGGCGGGGCGCCTGCGCTCCCCAGCAATTTCAAATGCGAGTATTTGAACGTCGTGTAGCTCAAGCCAAAGCCGAACGGAAATTGCGGCTTGATGTGCTTCGTGTCATACCAGCGGTAACCGACCAGCAAACCTTCTGCGTAATTCACCGTGCCGTTCGTGCCGGGATACGCGGACGCGCCGAACGTGGCGGCGGGCGTGTCGGACAGTTTTTTCGGGAAAGTCGCCGGCAGCTTGCCGGATGGGTTTACGTCGCCGAACAGCACGCGGGCCAGCGCGTTGCCGCCTTCCATGCCGGGATACCACGCCTGCAACAGCGCAGGCACCTGGTCCAGCCACGCATCCATTTCCACCATCGTGCCCATCAGCACAACGATGGTTTTGGGATTCGCCGCCGCGATTTTTTGGATCAATTCGTCCTGTCCGTATGGCAGCGTCATGTTGGTGCGATCGGCTCCTTCGCAGTCCAGTCCCTTGTCGTGGTTCAAGCCGCCAACATAGATCACGACATCCGCCGACTTTGCTGCCGCCACCGCGCGTTTGGCCAGTTCGGGTCCGCTGTTCTTGCGATAGCCCTCGGAGAAAACGATGTTCACGTTCGTGCCGGCGCGATTGACCAGGCCCTGCAACGGCGTGATTTCGTAAAACGCCTTGATGCCCGAACTGTCACCGCCGTGCGCCTGCAGGCGGATGGCGTTTTCACCGATGACGGCAATGGTTTTGATCCTGGTTGCAGCCAACGGCAGGAGATGATTTTCATTTTTCAACAGCACGATGCCCTCCTCGGCCACCCGACGCGCGACCTCCTGATGCGCGGCGGTGTTGAGCGAACCGGTTTTGCGTCCGGTATCGAGGACGTGCGTCGCGATCATCACGCGCAAATTGCGGCGGACTTTTTCATCCAGCCCGGCCACCGGCAATTCGCCGGCCTTGAGCAGTTTCAAATACGGATTGGCGAAGTAAAAATCGTCATAGTTCGTATCGGTTCCCATTTCCAGATCGAGACCGTTGAGCGCGCACTCGCGCGTGTCATGCGCGCCGGCCCAGTCGGACATCACCAATCCTTTGAAGCCCCATTCATCCTTCAGAATTTTGTTGAGCAGATAATCGTTCTCGCAGCAATGCTGGCCGCGAAACTGGTTGTAAGCGCCCATGACGCACCACGCGCCGCCCGATTGCATGGCGGCTTTGAACGCCGGCAGATAAATTTCCCGCAACGCCCGCTCGCCCGCCTCTACATTGATGTTCATCCGGTCGAACTCCTGATTGTTCAATGCAAAATGTTTCACGCATGAAGACACGTCCTGCGACTGTTCGCCGCGGATGTAGCCGGAACACATCACGCCGGAGAGGAACGGGTCTTCGCCGAGGTATTCAAAATTTCTTCCGCACAGTGGCGTGCGGAGGATGTTCACGCCCGGTCCGAGCATGATGTCCTTGCCCCGCTCGCGGGCTTCCTGCCCGATGGCTTCGCCCTCGCGATAACCAAGCTTGGGATTCCAGGTGGCAGCCAGACAAATTCCCACCGGCATGGCGGTGGCAAAATCATCCGTGCGCCCGGCGGGCGCCCAAGTGTCCGGCCCGATGTCTTCGCGCACGCCGTGCGGCCCGTCGTCGAGCCAGCGACGCGGAATACCCAGGCGCGGAATGGCGGCTGTGGTGAATTTGGAATCAGCGTGGACAATGGAAATTTTCTCATCCAGTGTGAGTCGTGACAGCAAATCTTCCACGCGTGTTTCGACCGGCTGGCTTCCATCAAGATAAACCGGTGTGTTTCCAGCAAATAAAGCGGGATGATTCACGATTACAAACGCCGAAACGACGGCCATTAGGTGAGATGACTTCATAGATGGTTGAAGGATATGACACCGGACATAACAATCATGTCGTCAAAACAAACGATGCGCCATAATTCACGCTGCAAGCGCATGTCTCCATCGCATTGAAGTCGGAGTTAATGATAGCGCAAAAGCGTTGTCGCCAGGCAAAAACCAGCAGAAACACAAGCTGTTCAGCGTGCCTGAAATTGTTTCAAACTGCGGTTAAAGGTTGCCGCCTCGCGTTGACTGACCGGGATCACCAGCTTGAATTCCAGCAGATGGACATGCAATTTGCCATCGCGATCCTTTTCCACATAGTCAAGAAAGGCCAGGTTTATGATGGCCTGCCGATGGACTCGTATGAATTGATTTGGCGGAAGCTCCGTCTCCCATTGCTTCAGCGGCTTGCGAAACATCATGTGCTGATCTTTTCCCCAATGGATGTCTGAATATTCGCCGCAGGCCATCAGCGCTTTTACCTCCGACAATTTTAAAAGTTTTTTTCTTAGATTGTCTTTTACCAGAAGAGAAGCGGATGGTTGTGGTGTCGTTGAGTGGCCGGCCTTGGGCTTGTTATGCGCATTCAACGTCTGATGCACCCGTTGAATTATCCGGTTTTTTTGGTCAACCATCTTGTTGGTGGTATCGGACAGCCATTGAACTTCCGATGCCGCCTTGTTCAGGTCATGGATGATCCCGACAAAAACTTCCGCGGCGGTTGTGACCTCATGATCCCGGTGCTGAAGATGTTTTTTCCGGCGGGCCAGCCGGGCGCTGATGGTCGCCAGGATTTCCGGCCAAGGCGCCGGCTTGGTGATGAAGTCGTCTCCGCCCAGATTCATGCTCCGACGAATTTGATCACGCTCAACGCAGGCGCTCAAAAAAATAAGGGGAATTTCTCCGAGCCGCGGATCCTGACGTAATGCAGCCACCACGTCTTGCCCGTTCAAACCGGGCATGTCCAAGTCGCACAAAATCAAATCCGGCACCATCGCCGCGGCAACCTTCAGGCCTTCACCGCCATTCTCGGCTGTCGCCACTTCATAACCCTGACGGCGCAGGCCGTTGCTTATCACCCGGCAAATCTCCTTGTCATCATCTATGATTAGAATCTTTGCCATGATCCATTCGTTTTAACCCAGAAAGGTTTTCTTGTCTAAAATATTGCGAATGGTTGTTGCCAGCTTCAGCGCTGGAAACGGCTTGGAGAGAAAATTAACGCCTTCCTCCAACGGGAAATCGTTTCCGGCAACTTCCGCGCTGTAACCGCTGGCGTAAATCACTTTCAGTTCCGGCTTTTCCTTCAACAACTGCGCCGCCAATTCCTTTCCGTTCATGCCGCCGGGCATCACCAGATCGGTCAGGAGCAAATCAATTCCGTCGCGCTTATCTTTCCAAATCAAAAGCGCTTCGGGTCCGCTGGCGGCGGCGAGCACCTGATAACCGAGATGCCACAGCGTCTTGCACACCGCCGCGCTCAACGCCGCATTGTCCTCCACAACCAGAATCGTCTCCTTGCCGCCGCGCGCGGTGTTGAAGGCCGGATGTTCCACCTGTGGTTCAGACGTTTTTACAACGCGCGGAAGATAAATCCGAAAAGTTGATCCTTGTCCGATCTCGCTATAGACATTGACCCAGCCTTGATGCTGCTGAACGATGCCGAAAACTGTCGCCAGCCCCAGGCCGGTTCCCATGCCGACCTTCTTGGTGGTGAAGAACGGTTCAAAAATTTTGGGCAGCATCTCCGGCGGAATGCCGGTGCCGGTGTCGCTCACGCCCAAACAAACGAACGAACCGGTCTGCGCCTGCTGGGAATTGGCGAGGGACAATTCATCAATTTCCACGCCGGAAGTTTCGATCACAATCTTCCCGCCGTCGGGCATTGCGTCGCGGGCGTTGACGACCAGATTCATCAGCACTTGGTCCAACATGCCGGGATCGGCATGAACAAACAGGGCTTCCATGGCGAACTTGAACTGCACCTGAACCTCCGCGCTGATGACGCGCCGCAACATTTTGGTCATGTTGTTGACAGCGGTGTTCAGGTCCAGATCCCGCTTCTGGGCGGTTTCTTTGCGGCTGAACAGCAGCAGTTGGCGGGTGAGCGCGGCGGCACGCTGCGAGGCGTGGCCGATTTCATCGGCCAGTTCGGATTGTTCTTGGGAAAGATTCTCGCTGGCCCGCAACAACCCAGACTGCATTTGAATCACGGCCAGGATGTTGTTGAAGTCATGCGCCACGCCGCCGGCAAGCTGGCCGATGGCCTCCATTTTTTGCGACTGCCGAAATTGCTCCTCCAACTTTCTTTGCCTGGTGACGTCACGCGAGACGCGAAGCACGCATTTGCGGCCGCCCAATTCGATGATTTCCGCGCTGTGCATCACCTCCAGAGATTCGCCTTTACGATTACGCAAATGGATGGCCAGGCCGTGAAGAGAATTCTGCTCCCGCAATGTCTCAGTCGTTTGATCGTGGATTGTGCTGGGAACAATTTTCAGTTCACACGCCGTATGCCCGATGATTTCGGCCTTGGAATATCCGAATATTTTTGCGTGGGCATCATTGATCTCAATGTATTTGCCCGTCTCCAGATCTGAAATGGACATGGCATCCGGGCTGAGCTGAAAAGCCTTGGAGAATTTTTCTTCGGAAAACTGCAACGCCGCTTCCGCCTTCTTTTGCTCGGTGATGTTGCGAGCCACGCCCTGAATGGCGACCAGTTTATTTTCCAAATTGCGAACTTCGCTGGTGGTTTGTTCGGTCCAGATCCGGTGCCCGTCCTTGTGCAGGATTTCAAATTTGAAGGCCGCCTCACCCACCTTGCCCGCCAGCCGCTGCTGCAACCGCTCTTTGACGAGGGCATGATATTCCGGGGCCACCAATTGCATCATGTTCATCTTCAAAAGCTGCGGCAGCGGATAGCCCGTCAATTGCTCCGCCGCCGAGTTGCCGTAAATATAATTGCCATTGAGATCTACCTGGAAGATGACGTCTCTGGTGTTGTTGACGATGTATTGAAGTTGTTCCTTGGTTTCCAGCAACGCCTTTTCCGCCTGCTTGCGTTCCGTGATGTCGCGAACGACGGCGAGGATGTAATCCCGTTCCAGCCGGACATAATTGGCATTTACTTCAACCGGAAAAACGAAGCCATCCTTGCGCCGGTGCTCGGTTTCAAAAACGGCGAAGCCAATTCGTTTTAAGTTTTCCGAATGCGCCTGCCACACTTTTTTGCCGGTGGCAGGATCAAAGCGCGGATCCATTTGGGGGACGGTCAGCGCCAGATACTCTTCGCGGCTGTATCCATGAAGTTGGAGTCCCCGTTCGTTCACATCCAGAAAACGCCCAGTCGCCGGATCAATGACTTCAATGGAATCGTTGGCATGGTCAATCAACGCGCGAAACAGTTTAAGGGATTGCTCGGCGTGCTGCCGTTCAGTGATGTCTGCTATAAACGCCAAATCCGCGTGGCCGTCGGGCAATTCCACCGAAGCCACCGCGATCTCCACTGGGAACTGTGAGCCGTCCTTGCGCTGCGCCATCCCTTTATATTCCGAAGGTGCCGGCCCGCCCTGAGCCCGTTTTCGCACGCGTTCCTTGATAAGCTCCTGAAATTCCGGCGCCCAATAAATAAAAATAGGCCGTCCGACAAGCTCTTCGACACTTTTATAGCCGTAAAAATTCAGGAATTTCTGATTGGCATAAACGGTTTTTCCTTCACGGCTGATATTGATGGCCAAGGGCGCTTGCTCAATCAACATCTGCAAGCGCGTTTCGTTGGTGCGCCCATCGGCAAGCTTCTGCTGCCGCCACAGCAGACCAATCCCCAGCATGGATGCCAATAACAGCAAGGCAGTAATAATTCCAACATTCCATGCCTCGTTGTGCAGCGGTGCGAGAACTTCTTCCTGGTCTATCATCGCGACCATGAACCATGGCATTCCTGTAATCTTGCGGGTGGCCATAAAAACCGACTTGCCCCGATAGTCCACTCCTTTCGTAATACCTTGAATGCTTTGAGCCGCCAATACCATCGGCCTTTGCGGGTTGGCCGTGATTGAGGCACGCACGTTCAACGCCGAATTCGTGCCAAATCGCCGGTTGTTCAGGCGAACGACTTCATCACCTTCGCGCCGGGCGATTACCGTCTCCGCAGTCTGGCTGGGAGCAGGCCATTTATCTATGGTGGGATAAAGAAACGTGTGCGGGTCAATGACCAGAATCACCGCACCGGCACGAGGACCGTTCGTCTGAAAATCAGTGAAGATGGGACATTCCAGCCACATCAGGATCGGAGCATTCGTCGTGTCCCGGTTCAAATCTGCAATCTGAACTGTCTGCGAATGGAGCGCCGACTGGACATGCTTGTTCAGGGAAGCATCTGACAATGGATAATCCGCCGG
>DASYEY010000209.1:0-3556 GCA_036498725.1 Verrucomicrobiia bacterium
AAATGCCGGTATTTGGACAAACGGCGCATAAAATCTGCCTGGCGCGCTTCGCCCGCACGCTGGCCTCATTGGTCCGCAGCGGCGTGCCAATTTTGGACGTTTTGAAGATTGTCTCCCAGGTTGTCGGCAACGTCGTCATGGAAAAAGCCATCAAGGCTTCCGCGGACGACATTGAGCGGGGGGAAGGCATTTCCGCCGCGCTGGGCAAACATCCCGTTTTCCCCTTGATGGTGGTCCGCATGTTGAGCGCCGGTGAACAGACCGGTAACATTGATAACATGCTGGAGCGCGTCGCCGATTTTTTGGACGAAGAGATTGATACCACGCTTTCCGGCCTGATGTCGTTGATCGAACCGTTGCTGATCGTTTTTCTCGGGGTGGTCGTCGGCAGCATGGTCGTTTGTATGTTCCTGCCGATCTTCAACCTGGCCAACATCGTCAACGGGCCGCAAAAATAAACCGGGAAAATTTAAAAACCGCCGGCGAAATGATTTCGTCGGCGGTTTTTTGCGAAAACGGTATTTTATAAATCAGACGACGATCAAGCGGTGACCAGTTTACCCGGCGCCGGCTGGATGATTTTGATCTTCGGCCAGCGTTCACTGATTTTCTGCTCGAACCACGCCCGCGAGGCGGCATCGCCATGCCCCAGCAACACTGCCCGGGGTGACACCTGCCCGACCAATTCCAATAATTCATCACGATTGGCGTGGGCGGTCAGGTCAAACTCCTGTACCTGGCATTTCTTTGTCACCACGCCGGCGCTGGGGCTGAACACAAAGGTTTCGCCCGGCTTGGCCGCCTTCAGGTGGCCGGCCGGCGAATCCGGGTCCGCGTAACCCACGAAGAAAATGCTCTGCCGTTCATCGCCGATCATCCGGGTCGCCAGATCATGGGCCGCTGTGTTCTCACTCATCATGCCGGCGGTGATGACAAAGATTTTCCCGCCGCCCAGCCGCATGTTTTGTGCCTGCCCTTTTTCCAAAACGATCAATTGCAGCGCTTCGTTCAGTTGCAAACTCGTGTGCTGCCGGTTGGCGCGGTGTGCCTCGATGTCATAGATCTCCGTGAACACGCGGCCCAGGCCGCCGATATAAATCGGCTGCTTTTTCAATTTTTCCTCGCGCATCAACAATGCCAGCAGGGCCAGGATCTCCTGGGTGCGTCCCAGCGCGAACGCCGGAATCAGGATGCAACCCTTGTTTTTCTGCGCGGCCTGGATCGCTTCCACCAGACGCGCAATTTCCTTTTCGCGCGTGGCATCCTTGGGCACCTCGCGATTGCCGCGCGTGGTTTCCATGATGAGCACGTCCGCCTTTACGTCGTTGAAACGCGCGCTTTTCAAGATGGTCTGGTCATGGAAACAAACGTCGCCGGTATAGAACAACGTTTCCTTTTGTCCGCGCAACAGGATCCCCGCCGACCCCAGCGTGTGGCCGGCATCAAAAAATTCCAGCGTCGGCGACGGAATCCCTGCGCGCTGCTTTTTGAACGAACCCCATTCGACTTCACGATTGTATTTGAAGCCTTGAAAATACGGCACGATGTCATCCACCTCATCGTGCGTGTAGAGTGGATATTCCCGGATGCCGCGTTCATCGCGCTGGCGGGTCATCACGTTCACGGAATTGTGCAACACCCGCTCCACCAGCAGATAGGTCAATTCCGTCATCAAGATATGCGCCTTGGGAAACTGCCGGACCGCGACAGGCAGCGTGCCAACATGGTCGTGGTGACAATGTGAAACCGCGATCGCATCCACCTCGCCCGTGCTCACTTTGTTATACAACGGCACGCCTTCGCGCCCTTCGCGCTTCGGGTGCATGCCGGCATCGAGCAAAATGCGGTGGTCATCGAGTTCCACCAGCCAGCCGCTTGCGCCGATGTCCGCATCCGGATTTAGATTCGTGATATTCACCGAATCATTTCACCATAAAAGCGCAGGGTAAAAAAGAAGTTTAGACAGAATTTACCGGATGGAAAAATTGAACCGGTGGATTTTTCCCTTTCCAAAAATTCCGATGTTCCGGTTGAAATTAAAAATTATTTCGCCGGATATTTCCACACCCAATCGCCCTGGTTTAGGTCAATCGGTAATTTTGATTCATCATGCGAAAGGTCGCCTTTGCCCGCGACCAGCACGCCGCCGTCATCTGTTTCATTCCAACCCACCGAATACAAAACAAACTGGCCGTCAGGCGTGCGCCGATAAAGCAGTGAGCCGCCGTTGATGACATCATGCGGAATTTGCGCGATGAACTGCGGCGCCAGACCGGCGAGTGATTCTGGAAACTCCCCGTGCGCCAGCCGGTAGCGTTCCAGCGCAATCGCCACGCGCGCCAGGTTGATGGAACTTTGTGCGTGGGCGAATTTTTCCACGGCGTTGTGCCAGTCGGGAATAAATAGCGACACCATCACGTTTTTCAATGAGGGGTGCTTTTTTTCCTGGTCGAGCGCATCCTCGGCGGCATGAAATTTGGCGGGCGAAACAATTTTTGCATTTTCGTCGATAATCGGCAGCTGCCAGAAGATATTAAATTGGGCGATACTTAATTTATTTTGTTCCAGCCAGCCGGAAGGTCCCACCGCAAGCGCCAGTGAGCGCGGAATATTCATAGCCCGCCCGTCATCCGACGACATATTGGCCAGCATCGGCACCAAGCTCAGCGGCGCCAGAAAAGATAGATGTGCTGGCGCCAGGGTCGGATGTTGGAGGAATTCAATGTCGGCAATTTCAAGACTGCGTTCACCGCGCATCGAAAATTTGCCATCGGCCAGAAAATCCTGCCCGGCCAGTTCGCGATCTAAATCAACCAATTGCGCGTCTGACCATTTATGGTCCGCCAAACCCTCCCAAATCGGTTGCAGTGTAAAATTCAAAATAATGAGGCGAACCAGATGGGAGATCAAAAACGATTCGGTGCGGTTGGCGTCGAGAAAGCGGATCATCAACTTTATGTCGCCTAAAGCCTTTTCATTTTCACCATTTTGCAATTCGGCAACGGCGCGGACCTGTAATACCTGGGCGATCTGGCTTTCTACACCCAAGTGCGGCAATAAAATCGCCGCCGGCATGCCATCGTATTGAATGGGAAATCGTGAGTAAGGCAGCTTGCTATCTTGGCGCAATTGCTCGATCACCGGGTCAAATTTACTCAATGCGAGCAGGACATCTTGTGCAGGAGTCTGCGGGTGGGGGGCGATGAGGATGCCTGCCGCCGCATTGCTACTGCCTAGTCCGCGGTAAAATGACTGCCACCGTTTTAAATCTAATGATTTACTGAAAGTCCACGGATTGGAATTTACCGGTAGCTGGGGTAAACGCCACCAATTCGTTCCGGTCACGGTCGAGACGGAAACTGGAAATAATGAAGCAAGATTAGAAATGTCCTGGCGGTAAGCACGATCACCATACCAGGCCTTTAATTTTTCATCATTAAAGTAGCCGTATTTGACGGCGGCGACCCAAACCGGCGAGAATGCGAAATTCTGATCATCCGGTATCGGCGGTGGCACGACGGATTGCCAGCCAAATTTTTCACCCTGAGCTTCCTGT
>DASYEY010000210.1:0-7848 GCA_036498725.1 Verrucomicrobiia bacterium
ACTGCTCTGTTTTAACTGTGTTGGCGATTGGTTTAAGCGCTAAAACCTATGCCAGCCCTCTTCCGGTGGTGTTGAATATTGATATCAGCAATCCTTCGGCCGTCACCATCACGGGCCTTCCCGTGCCGCTGGAATCTGACACATTCGATGGGTTTGATGAAATCCTCGGCGTGGACCTGTTGGGCTTTTTTACTTCTGATGTTGGAAGCCTTTCCGGCAGTGCGAGCGGCAATCTGATTCCGAGTGGTACAAGCACAATTGCCTACGATTCTTATCGCTCAGATAATTATAGTGGAGACTACCTTGACCTGAATCTATTTACGGCTGGAGACGATCGCGACCTCCAAACTTTCATAAACAATCAACCGCCATTTACCGGCACCTTGACCCTCGATCTCTCAAGTTTGAGCGCTTATTTTCCGACAGCGGGGACCCAGGGGATCATTGAAAGCGCCAATAGCTTTAAATCAGGTGACAATTCCGCGATCGGATTATGGTCGGTCACCGCTGAAAGCACACCGGAACCCTCCACGTGCGCCCTTATGGGTGTCGCTGCTGGAGCATTGCTTCTTTTCAAAAAACGCCGATAGGCCGGCAACGTGCCGCGTTTCATCACTTTAGGAAACATTGAAGGAATGCGAGCGAGACAGTGTTGGACATTCTCCGGTGTTTGGAACTTTTCGATCGGACTTTACGCTTTGAACCAGCGTCATTGCCGCGTATAAATTGCGCGTGTCACAAACGGTCCAGCCTGCGATCAATGCCGCCACGCGCCTCTGCGCCGTGCTCGGTTCGCCGATCCGTCATTCGGCGTCGCCCACGATGCACAATGCCGCCTACGCCGCCCTTGGTTTGAATTGGCGTTATCTGGCCTTTGAAGTGCAGCCGGAAAATCTTCGCGCCGCCATCGAAGGTGCCAAGGCACTCGGTATCGCCGGATTCAATCTGACCGTCCCGCACAAGCTGCTCGCGCTGGAGATGGTGGATGCCTTGGATGAATCCGCCAAAATCTGGGGAGCAGTGAACACGATCCGCTTTGAAGGCCGGTCGCCGACTGGCGATTGGCAGCCGTTGCGCCATTTTGAAAAAGCCGCGCCGGTTGAAATCAGGTCGGTTGGTTTTAATACGGACGCCGATGGCCTGGCCCGTTCCTTGCGCGAAGATTTGCAATTTGAATTGCGCGGCAAACGGGTGCTGCTGCTGGGTGCCGGCGGTGCCGGGCGTTCCATCGCCTTGAAGCTTGCGGCAGAAAATGTCTCGCAACTTTTCCTGGTGAACCGGACTCTCTCCAAGATTTCTCAGATCATTATGGAAATCCATAAACGATTCCCCGCCGTCCGGGTTATGCAGGATTATCCCCTCGCTGATGTCGACCTCATCATCAATGCAACATCGCTGGGCTTAAAACCTGAAGATGCGTTACCGTTGGATGAAAAACGGTTTTTTTTGAAACCCGCGCACGCGGTTTATGACATCATCTATCGTCCCGCAGAAACTCCTTTTTTAGCCGCCGCCAAAAAGGCCGGTTGCAAGACCGCCAATGGCCTGGGCATGCTGTTGCATCAAGGCGCGCTGGCATTTGAGATCTGGACGGGGCAAACACCGCCGGTCAGCATCATGCGTCAGGCGTTAGAGCAAAATATTTATGGGACAAAATAGTTCATCGACGGGTTGGGCGCGCGGTGCTCATCAGTTGTCACATATCACTGAAGGCTAAGCTTCATGTTTCATAATATCTTTAATCCCGAGGCTTGGGCGCTGGTGCCGTTCCATTTCTGGTCGCTGTGCTTTTTTGCGTTTGGCTGCATCGTCGGCAGTTTTTTGAATGTGTGCATCTACCGGATGCCGCTGGGCTTGAGCGTCGTTTCGCCGCCGTCACATTGTCCGCATTGCAAATATGCCATCCCGTTCTACCTGAACATCCCGTTGGTGACCTGGCTGGTATTGAATGGTCGTTGTAAAAATTGTTCCGCCCCGATTTCAGCGCGTTATTTCATCGTGGAATTATTGACGGGTGTGCTCTTTTTGAGCTGCTGGCTGCTGTTTGGTCATCATTCGCCTTGGCTCGCCCTGGTGTACTGCCTCTTTCTCGCCGGCTTGATCGTGGCGACGTTTATTGATTTTGAACATTTCATCATCCCGGATGAAATCACCTATGGTGGGGCGGTCGCCGGTTTGGTGATTTCAATCCTGTTGCCGCAATTGCATGGCGAAACCACCCTCATCGGTGGATTCAAGTACAGCGCGCTGGGCATCCTGTTCGGGGCCGGCATCGTGTATTTCATCCTGCGGATGGGTAAATTATTTTTTGGCCGGCAAAAGATTCCATTGCCGGCGGCGACCACCATTATCTTCACGGAAACCAGTTTATGCCTGCCGGATCAGGAGATCCTCTACGAAGAACTCTTCTACCGCAAGACGGACACAATCATCCTGCAAGCACAGCGGGTGGAGTTGGTGGATCGCGCCTATAAAGATGTTTCCGTGCGGCTATCACCTTCGGCCTTGCAGATTGGTGATGAGAAAATTGATCCCGATGACGTTGCGCACCTCGAAGTGGATTGTTCAGAAATCATTCTGCCGCGTGAGGCAATGGGTTTGGGCGACGTGAAATTCATGGGCGCAATCGGCGCTTTCCTTGGCATGCAAGGCGCCTTTTTTTCGTTGATGGTCAGTTCGATCATCGGCGCGATCGTCGGCATCATCCTGATTCTCGCCCGCAAACGCGAATGGTCCTCACGGATGCCTTACGGACCCTACATCGCCCTCGCCGCCGCCCTCTGGGTATTTGGCGGAAAGAAGATTTTTGACGTGTTGTTTCCTTGAAAGGGAAAAAACGCGGTGCGGGCCGATTAAGCCGCCGAGGCGCGAAGTTAGGGAAATATTTTTGGACAGAATTAACAAAATGGACGGAATTTCAAAATCCATAACCTGTCTATGTAGCGACAGCGCAGCTCGCCGGAGCATGTTAAATAAAAAACCGTAGCCGATTATCGTTGATGGGGGGGCGAAGGCGCCTGACGCCATCATCCTCGTCCTCATCGTCGTGCTCGTCCTCGTATTGGCTTGGCTTTTTAGTTGGAGGCTCGTCACCTCGTCACCTACAGGCTCAGCCTGAGAGCGGCTACCGGTTTACTTAAAACGCTCTAATTCTGATACTACACATATATCGCCTCGCTGGGGCTCAAAAACATGTGATCCCGCATGAGATAGTTCCAAGACGCACAAATTGGGCGATACTTCGCGCCGATGGTGAAGGCGGAGAAAATAGAAGCCGCCTTAGTCCGCCAGCAAATAAAAACCAACGATGGCCAGTCCGGAAACAAGCACGCTGGCGATGATGGTTTTGATCAGCCGGCTGGTGGAAATGGCGGGAGTGAACAAAAATCTGGAAATGACATAAATCGCCACGATTACGGCTACATGCGTCACCCAGTGATGACCGGTCATCCGTTTCATCAAGGATTGAACTGCGGGGCTTTTTTCTTTGGCGATGACCAGCAAGGCATTAGCCACGCTGCCTACGGCAAGGGCCACACCAAATGAAACGGTAGGTTTTGAGAGTGAGTCGTTTTTCATGCCAATCCTTGTAGTCAAATCTGTCTGGCCAGCAAGGCCACTTTCACGCCCATCGCAATGATGGCCCCATGACCCTCGATCATCAGTCCCAGCAGCGGGATTAAACCTGATACCCATAAAACCAGACGCCGGGCTTCCTGGTTGGCCGCCAAATTGTTCGCTGCGGCCACGGGCAGATAGGTGGCCAGCAATAGCAGCATGATGACCAGATGTTCCTTGGTCTCCATGAAGTAGTTATGGGCAAACGGCCACGGCCCTTTCAAAATGATGGCTTTGTCGGCCGGGTAACAGACCACATACCAGTACCCTCCGATAAGAAATGAACTCCACATGAAGATGGCCGCAGCGCGGCTGACCCAGCGAATGCGCGGTTGATTTGCTTCGCGGGCGTTCAGGGTGTCCACAAAAACCCACACGGTGGCCACAATGCAGGCAACACCAAAAAGGACATGCGCCATCAAGATGATTTCATTCATGATTTTTTCTTCCATGCCCCGCCCAAGGAGGAATGGGTCTTGCCCATCACTCCAACTGCTCAAACCCCGTCGTCGCTCGCTTTTATAAAAAGCTTTCTGTCAAACAGGTTAAATGTTGAAAGTCCCGTGTACGCTTCAAATCGCAAAGTCTGTGTATTCCGGCTTCACGGCTTCGGCGGGCGGGCACAACATGCCGGCGGCCACGGTCGCGTTGGTGCCTTGCTCGATCAGGATGAAGGAGCCTGTCAAACGATTGGTCGTATAACCGTCAAAAACCAGTGGCTTCGCGGTCTTTATGCAGATGATACCGATGTCATTGACGGCGAGCGCGGCGGGCGCGGGTTCGGGTTCGAGCGTATTGAAATTGATGCGGCTCTCAATTTGCGTGACCATCGCCTGCACGGTTTGTGCGCCGTGCTTGAGAAAATATTTTTTGTTCGCCTGCAACGGACGGATATTCATCCAACAAACGCGCGCCCGCAGATTGGATTCCATGCCGGGCAATTGTTCCAGTCCGACGATCATGTCGCCGCGGCTGATGTCAATGTCGTGTTCCAGGCAGATGGTCACAGATTGCGGGCAGAAGGCTTCATCCACGGAACCATCATAGGTCCAGATGTCTTTAACAGTGGTTTTGATCGAACCGGGCAGGACGGCGACCTGCTGGCCTTTGCGGATCGTGCCGCTGGCAATCTGGCCGCTCAGACCGCGAAAGTCGTGCAAGGTCTGGTCAGTCGGATTATTTGGGCGATTGACCCATTGCACGGGAAACCGAAAAGAACTCAGGTTCCAATCGCTCGCAATGTGAACATTTTCCAGGTGTGCGAGCAGGGGCGGACCTTCATACCATGGGGTGTTTTTGGAAGCGTCCACCACGTTATCGCCGTTCAAGGCGCTGATGGGAATGAATTTTACATCGCGGAACACATCGAGCTTCGGCAGGAAAGCTTCAATCTCATCGCGAATTTCTTGAAAACGTTCCTGTTTCCAATCCACCAAATCCATCTTGTTGATGGCAATGACCAAGTGTGGAATGCCGAGCAACGCTGCGATATACGTGTGCCGGCGGGTCTGTTCGATGACGCCTTGGCGGGCATCTACCAGTACGATGGAAAGATTAGCAGTGCTTGCACCGGTGACCATGTTGCGGGTGTATTGCACATGCCCCGGCGTATCGGCGACGATGAATTTGCGTTTCGGCGTGGCAAAATAGCGATACGCCACGTCAATCGTGATGCCTTGCTCGCGTTCGGCGCGGAGGCCGTCGGTGAGATTGGCGAGATTGATCTGGCCGCCGCCGGTGATGTCCGCAGACTTTTCCAGCGCTTCCACCTGGTCTTCCATCAACGACTTGGAATCGTAAAGCAACCGGCCAATGAGCGTGGACTTGCCATCATCAACACTGCCGCAAGTGTTGAAGCGCAAAAGTTCGATGGGATGTGGTACGTGTGACATCGTAACGAGCGGAGAAGTGTAATAAAAAATGCGGTTCCACCAAGTCAAAACCGATGGCAAAATCATTTCCGCATGAAGAATACGAAGCGGGAAATAGTTCGGATTTTACAGATTTTTATCGTGGGGTTTAATTTTAGGT
This sequence comes from Verrucomicrobiia bacterium, assembly GCA_036498725.1. GTDB lineage: Bacteria > Verrucomicrobiota > Verrucomicrobiia > Limisphaerales > UBA11358 > UBA11358. Next base: position 5,650 of record DASYEY010000210.1, read on the forward strand.
TGAACCCGAATTCCGAAGCAGCGTGAATAAAGTATTAGGCTAATACCCCTCACCCCGACCCTCCCCGTTTGGCGGGGCGAGGGGGAAATAGTTTCCGCATTTGAGAACCGCCATACGCTGAGTTGACGAAGCGGCCAAACAAGTCATCTACGCACGGTGCTAGATTCTCCTTCGCCCCAACGGGGGAAGGCCGGGATGAGGGGCCCACTTCATTTGTCACTACTGACAAAAGTTCCGTAGTTTTTCTACAAAGCCTGACGAACGTCCCGAAAATTTAAAACTTGCGCGGTAATCTGGATCAAAAGTATCCCGCTTTTTTCCGGTCTTCCATCGCGGCTTCGCTGGCTTTGTCATCGGCGCGGGTGCCGCGTTCGGTGACGCGTGCGGCCGAAACCTCGGCGATGATATCGTCAACCGTGTAAGCCTTCGATTCAATCATGCCCGTGCTGATCATGTCGGCGATGGTGCGGACGCGAACGATCATTTTCTTGGTCGGTTCCGTCGGCTTGGGGCGGGCCCCGGCATAAGGATCGGGTTTGGTTGGATCGGTATGCGGCGGTGGTACGGGCAGCCATTGGCCCCCGCGACGGAAGCATTCGCGTTCGTGGCTGAAATAGATGCTCGGCACGGCGAGTTGCTCTTTTTTGATGTACTCCCAAACGTCCATTTCGGTCCAGTTGGAGAGCGGGAAGACACGCATGTTTTCACCTGGATTCACGCGGGCGTTATACAGGTTCCAGATCTCCGGCCGTTGCGCCTTGGGATCCCATTGGCCGAACGAATCGCGGAAGCTGAAGAACCGTTCCTTTGCGCGGGCTTTTTCTTCATCGCGCCGGGCACCGCCGATGGCGCAGTCGAATTGAAATTCTTCGATCGCGCCGAGCAGTACCGGGATCTGTAATTTATTACGGCTGATCTCACCGGGAGCGGGATGGGCGGTACCCTTGGCGATGGCTTCATCCACGGTGCGCACGATGAGTTTGGCGCCGAGTTCCTTGGCGCGACGGTCGCGGAACTCGATCAATTCGGGAAATTCGTGGCCGGTCTCGACGTTCAGAAACGGCATCGGAATATCTGATGGCCGGAACGCTTTTTCCGCGAGGCGCAGCAGGCAGATGGAATCTTTGCCGCCGGAAAAGAGCAGGGCAGGGCGTTCAAATTCACCAGCGACCTCACGCATGATGTGAATCGCCTCGGTTTCGAGATACTGTAAATGGTCCAAGTGATAGCTGCTCATCGAAATTAAATTCGGGTCTCGGATTTCGGTTTTTTGGTCGCGGTTCTCGGTCAGCGTTTATCGAGCGAACGAATCAGGCCACTGACTAGTTGGCCAGCTTTGATGCATAATTGCAAAAGTGATTTTTGCTCGATTTCATTAATAAATTGGTTGTCCAATAGGACGTACAACATGGAGCGTACTTCGCCGCATGAGCGACGGGCATAATTATAGGCCTGCCGCTTCTCAGCAGGATGAAGACTTTCTCATCCTTCCGCAATATTGTTCATGACCGAAATGGCTGCCCGGCGCAATTGATCACACAATCCAAAATCCCGGCATCACGGCTCGCGCCGGCATAAAGAATAAATTTCTTTGGTCAAACTGCGGGCAGTTTTCCATGCATCAGTTTGTTCAAATGATTCGCTCATGGAATTAAAAACCGGTTATCATGGCATATGGCCTTCACCAGCCTGTGAAGCCGAAATCCGAGACCCGAAATCCGTTCCCGTCCCGTCATCCTTTGACCGCCTTGCCGCCCCAGCTCGCGTGCAGGCCGCACTCGCGTTTTTCATCCGCCTTCGCGGGATCAAAATAATCCCACTCATTCGGCAGGCTGTGCTGCTTGAGATAAGCCTCCATGTCCGCATCGCTCCAATAAAATAGCGGGCTGACTTTTAAAGAATTGAAATTTGAGTCTTCGCTCACGATGTCGAGACCGGCGCGATTGGGGTTCTGGACCTTGCGCAAGGCCGTCAACCAGACCGTCGGCGCCAGTTCCTTCATGCCGCGTTGAAACGGCTCCAGTTTCATGGTGGTGCTGAAGGCTTTGATGCGGTCTTCATTTTCCGGCGTCGGTTCCGGCATGCCGCCGAAGGCCGCGTCGTAATGCGCGGCGGTCAGCTTGGGAATGTAAGCCTTGATATTCAGCTTGAGCAGTTTCTTCACCTGCTCGGCATGAATGTAGGTGGCGGGACGATTGT
>DASYEY010000211.1:0-23383 GCA_036498725.1 Verrucomicrobiia bacterium
TTTTTGGGTGAGAAAATCCCAATATTTTTCCCCGCTGACATTTTCGATGATGAACCCGAGCAGGTTGTAACCGGTATTGCAGTAGGAAAATTTCTCTCCGGCTGGAAATACCAGGGGCAATTCCCCGACCTGCTGGATGAATTGTTCCTGCGTCAAATGACGTGATAATTCAAAGCCATCCAGCCCGGTGTAATTCTTGATGCCGGACGTATGGGTCAGCAGATGGCGGATGGTGATATTGCGCCAGCTGGTCGGCGTGTTCGTGAGATAACGACTAATTTTATCATCCAGCGAAAGTTTGTTCTCCTCGGCCAGCAATAGGATGCAGGCAGCGGTGAATTGCTTGGTCACGGAGCCGATCTCAAAAACGGTGTTGGTGGCGGCCGGCGTATTCCATTCCAGATTGGCAAACCCATACGCAGCCGTCTTGATCGTTTCTCCATGCTGGGTAATGCCGATGACCAACCCGGGAATCTGTAACTTGGTCATTTCACTGCTGACCAGGTCATCCACGGGATCGGCTAGGCAGCTCAAGGTAAAAAACATCCCGGCGAAAAAATAAAACGCTCTCACGCGCCCAAGATAACCCGTTGCCCTGTTCCATCAAGACTTGATGTCGCGTACTTGAAATACCGCGCAGCCCACGACCAGAAACGTCAGGTTTAACCCGGCCAGAATGACCAGTGATTCCCCGACACGCCACCACGGGATATGTTCCCAAAACATGCAGACCCAGACCCGGGCGTGATAAGTGAAAAACCACGCACGATAATCTTGGAAATACGGGATGTGATAACAGATGAAATCCAGCAGCAAGATGGAGAGCGCCAGAATCGTGGCGGCGGCCGGCTTGACATTAAAACACGAAAACATGAAGGCCACGCCCATGATGGAAAAGGCTTCGGCGAGCATCAATGACATCGCCAGCGCATAACGTTCCAGTCCGTCCCCGGCGCTGAACACGCTAAAGACTTGATCTTCCGGATCGAAGGCGAACATGCCGCCCCACGGAAACCACAGGCGCGCGCATAACACGCCCAGGATGCCCAACGCCGCCACCAGCACCGCCGAAAATACCGCCCCCGCACACCATTTCACCACCAGCAGACGAACCCGTGAAACCGGCCGGCACAGCATCATCCGCAACGTGCCATCTTCAGCTTCCTTGGCCACCAAGTCACCGCCGATGAGCGCGACGTATAGCGGCAACAGTAACGGCGCAATCGGCGCGAGCACGATCAGCGCGGTGGTCAAGGCCGAGGCGTAAAAATCCGCCGTGAAACCGTTGCTTTCGAGCAGGCGTTTCTGCATGGAAAAATGGGTCCGGTACAGGGCGAAGCTGACGCCGTTCTCGGCCAGCAACAACATCGCAAAACCGATGTAGGTCCGCTTCTTGCCGAAGAGTTTCCAGAGCTCGTTTTTAAGCTGGGCCAAAAACATGGGTCAGTTTTTATTCGCCAGCAATACCGGCGGTTTGATCAGATTCAGATAAAAATCTTCCAAAGTTTGTTCCTGTTGCCAGATGCCTTCAACTGGGATGCCGGCATTGACCAGCACCCGCGTGATATCCGCCGTCGAAACATCTTCCTTAAGTTTGAGGCAGTGCCCGCGTTCCACCCCAAGGATCAAGCCGCGTTCACGCAAGAACGTCACTGCCGCCGCGAAATCCGGCGTCCGCAACGCCACCCCGCTGCGGACGGCTTTAATCTCCGTGATCGGCCCTTCAAAAACCTTCCGGCCTTGATTCAGGACGGCAATGCGCGTGCATAACTGTTCCATCTCCGTCAGCAGGTGGGATGACAGTAAAATCGTCAGCCCCATTTCACGGTGCAGCCGCAGGATGGTCTGACGCATTTCGGCGATGCCTTCCGGGTCCAATCCCCCGCCCGGCTCATCCAGGATCAATAAGTCGGGCTGCGGCAGTAAAGTCTGGGCCAACGCGAGCCGGGCTCTCATGCCATGCGAATAGGTCCGCACCTTTGACTGTTCACGCCCGGTCAAACCCACCCAGTCAATGACAGCCTGAATTCGCGCTTTCGGCGTCGGCGCGGTGTAATGGCTGAGAATCTCCAGATTTCGCCAGCCGCTCAAATAATCGTAAAACGCCGGCGTTTCAAAGATCGCCCCCACCTTTTTCAACGCCCGGGCGCGACGGCTCGTGACGTCGTGTCCGCAGATTTTCACCGTGCCGGATGTCGGCCAGACCTGGCCAAGCATCATGCCGATGGCCGTGCTTTTGCCGGCACCGTTGTGGCCGAGTAATCCAAAAATTTCTCCGCGTGGCACCGTCAGCGACAAATCATCCACCGCGGTGCGGTTGGCAAATTTTTTGACAACTTGATGCAGTTCGATCATTTGCTCCCTTCAATCGCCAGCAGGTTTTTGATGTGCCCATCAGCATAGAGATAATTCACGGCCTTGTTTGCACCCCTGATTTTATGGAAATCTTCCTTGTCATAGACCACCGGAATCTGGTCGGCCTTGAAAGTTATATTGAACACCTTCAAATGATCGGCGTCCTCGCCATTCAACAAACTGTTCCAGGCATAGCTGGAACCGGTCTGGTCAAAATAGTGTGATAAGTCCGAAGGACAACGCAGAACATTCGTATTGCCAAGTTGCGACCGGAGCACATTTTGGATCGCCGGGAACGTATTCGTCGCCGCCACGGTCGCGTCAGTGGAAACATCACGCATTACCGGTAATTTATTATTGTTGTCCTGAACGTAGAGTTGCAGCGCGAGGCCAACCTGATGCAGATTGCCCAAACATACCGTGGCACGGGCAGATTCCTTGGAACGTCCGATTGCCGGCAACAACAAGGCGGCCAGAATGGCGATAATGGCGATCACCACCAGCAATTCAACCAGGGTGAACGCGCCGCCGGTTTCTGGTGACCGGGAAAGATTCATGGCGATTGCGGCCGCGACAGGCCGCGGCCGCTTTCCATCGTGCGTTGCATCTCTTCCAGCAACGGTGCCATCTCCGCCTTGGTTTCGGCCGAACTTTGGCTGTAAAAACTTTGCAGGCCGATCTTGGTCACTTTGTCCTGCAGTTCCGGGCTGAGCGCCATATCATTCGTACCCGCAGGCGGCATTTGCCCATCCGCCGCCAATTTTTCGCGGGCTTCCTTCATTTGTTTGACCGCCTGGCTGACAACGCGTTGACGTTTATCGGCCGGCAGTTGCTCAAATGCAGCGATGGATTGTTTAAACCCGGTCGGCATCGTGGCGTCCAGAAACTCACCTTTTTCCGCCTCGGTCATCTCCTTGAACCATTGGTAAATCGTATGATCCAGGCGCAGCCGCCGGCGTTCTTCCAGCGTCAAGGAATTGAGCATCGCCGCCAGCCGCCGCAGTGCCGCCTCCCGGTCGGCAGCAGATAAATGGCTAAAATCCACCGATTCGATATAGGCGCGCACTTTTTCTGGTGTGATCTTGACACTCCGGGCGAGTGAATAGCCACCCAGCACGACCAGCCAAATAGCGATCAGTGCGCCAAGCGCGAACCAAATCGGACGTTGTCGCCGGTTAAACATGTCTTAAGTCTAGGCCATGGCGCCGATTATGCCATTAAAATGACTACCTCCATGACCACCCAAAATACGTATCAGATCGCGCTTGATTTACGGCTATTCAAATCTACTTTCTTCGGATGTCATTTTCTGAAAATGGTAGTGCTAGTTCCTTGAATCACCCGGATCAATTCGTCCGCCGCCACATCGGTCCGGACGCCGGCGAAGCCAGCGAGATGCTCGCATCCCTCGGCCACAACGCTTTGGCCGCACTCATAGACGCGGCTGTGCCCGCAAAAATCCGGCTGGAAAAAGGATTAAATCTGCCGGTCGCCAAAAGCGAAGTTGAGGCCCTGGCCGAGCTAAAAAAGATCGCTGCCGAAAATAAAGTGTTCCGCTCGTTCATCGGCATGGGTTATTACGATACCATCACGCCGCCGGTCATCCAGCGCAACGTCTTCGAAAACCCCGGCTGGTACACACAATACACCCCCTATCAGGCCGAAATTTCCCAAGGCCGCCTGGAAGCGCTCCTGAATTTCCAAACGCTGGCCAGCGAACTCACCGGCCTCGACATCGCCAACGCTTCCATGCTCGACGAAGCCACCGCTGCCGCCGAAGCCATGACCATGTCGCATCGTCTCAAGGACGGACGCAATGTCTTCTTCATCTCGGAAACGTGTCATCCGCAGACTATCGAAGTCGTTTCCGCCCGTGCCAAGGCGCTGGATATTGAAGCCGTCATAGGCAACGCCACAACTTTCGTCTTCAACGACAAAGTCTTCGGCGCCCTGGTGCAATATCCTGACACAGCCGGCGTCATTCAGGACTATGCCCCGTTTGTCGGGCAGGCGCATGCTGCCGGTGCAATGGTCACCGTCGCAACCGACCTGCTTGCACTCACGCTCATTAAACCGCCGGGGGAATTCGGCGCAGATATCGCCGTGGGCAACGCTCAACGTTTCGGTGTACCGTTGGGTTACGGCGGACCGCACGCGGCATTTTTCGCCACGCGTGATGAATTTAAGCGCCAGATGCCCGGCCGTATCATCGGCGTTTCCAAGGATGCGCGCGGCAAGCCCGCCCTGCGCCTGGCGCTCGGCACGCGCGAACAGCATATCCGCCGCGAAAAAGCCACCAGCAACATTTGCACCGCCCAGGCGCTCCTCGCCAACATGGCTTCGCTTTATGCCTGTTATCATGGCGCGGACGGTTTGAAACAGATCGCGCAACGCGTGCATACTTTGACGGGCATTTTAGCCGCCGGCCTGGAAAAGCTTGGCTACGGCATCAGCAGCCAAAGTTTTTTTGACACGCTCACGATTGAGCTTAGCGATAAACGCACTACCGACATCAATCGTGTCGCCGAAGCTCATCGGATGAATTTCCGCGTGGTCAATGACCACACCATCGGCATTTCGCTGGATGAAGCCACGAGCCTCGCGGACGTAACGGAAATCCTGCAAATCTTTAATGCCGGCAAGCCGCTCACCTTCGTCGTGGGCGATCTGCCCGTAAAGACTTTGGAACTTGGCCTGCGGACATCGAAATTCCTCCAGCACATTGTCTTCAACCGGTATCACAGTGAGACTGAGATGCTCCGTTATATCAAACGGCTTGAATCGCGCGATCTTTCGCTCACTGCCTCCATGATCCCGCTGGGTTCATGCACCATGAAGCTTAACGCCGCTGCCGAGATGTTCCCCGTGTCCTGGCCGGAATTCGCGAAGATCCATCCATTCGCACCGGTCAAACAGACACGCGGTTACCAGAAGATGTTTGAACAACTCGAAGCGTGGCTCTCCGAAATCACCGGCTTCGCCGGAATTTCGCTCCAGCCCAATGCCGGTTCACAAGGCGAATATGCCGGCCTGCTCGTCATCCGTGCATATCATGAATCCCGCCAGGAACCCCATCGGAAGGTGTGTCTGATTCCCACGTCCGCGCACGGCACAAACCCCGCCAGCGCCGTTATGGCCGGCATGAAAGTGGTTGCCGTTGCCTGCGATACCAATGGCAACATTGACGTTGCCGATCTGCGGGCAAAAGCCGAGGCGCATAAGGCGGATCTTTCCTGCCTCATGATCACCTATCCCAGCACGCACGGGGTTTTTGAGGAAACCATCCGCGAAATCTGCGACACCATCCACGCCAACGGTGGCCAGGTTTACATGGACGGCGCGAACATGAACGCGCAAGTTGGCCTCACGTCACCCGGCTTCATCGGCGCGGACGTTTGTCATTTGAATCTGCACAAGACGTTTTGCATTCCGCACGGCGGCGGCGGTCCCGGCGTCGGACCGATCGGCGTGGCAGAACACCTCGTGGATTTTTTGCCCGGCCATAACGTCGTCAATCTTGGCGGCGAAAATCCCATCGGCGCCGTCAGTGCCGCCCCATGGGGCAGCGCGAGCATCCTGACCATTTCCTGGATGTATATCGCCATGATGGGGGCGGAAGGACTCACCGAAGCCACCCGGATCGCCATCCTCAACGCAAACTACATCTCCAAGCGGCTCGAGAAATATTTCCCGACGCTTTACAAGAACCACAACCTCGTTGCCCACGAATGCATCTTGGATTTGCGTGCCTTCCACGCCACCACCGCCGAGGACGTGGCGAAGCGTTTGATGGATTATGGTTTCCACGCGCCCACGCTCTCCTGGCCGGTCGCCGGCACGCTCATGGTTGAACCGACCGAAAGCGAATCCAAATATGAACTCGACCGTTTTTGCGATGCGATGATTTCCATCCACGCCGAAATGATGGCCATCGAAAACGGTTCAGCAGACGCAAAGAACAATCTGCTCAAGAACGCTCCGCACACTGCCGACCAGATCGCCAGCGACGCGTGGAATCGTCCCTACAGCCGCGAAGCTGCCGCGTTCCCGGCCAAGAGCTTGCACGATTATAAATTCTGGCCGCACGTGGCACGGGTGGACAACGTCTTTGGTGATCGCAACCCCGTCTGTTCTTGTGTCGGGATGGAAAACTACGCTTAGTCGTAAAAACGGGGAAATCCACTTTTGAAGAAAGGAACGGGATTCACTTCCCGTTCCAAGGCATGACTTTTGCCAACATCCAACAAAACAATTCGGTTCAGATTGTGTATTCGGCAACAGGCAAAGCTCAGCGACCAGCTGCCAATTCACGATTAAACGCCAACTGAATTACCTGACCGACCGGCCGGTACAAAGTGCGGGTTGACGCGCGAAAATGTTCCATTAACGAAAGCAGCTTGATGCGCTGACAATCCATGCTCCGTTATTTGGTACGGCAACGTGTCATAATGATACTGACATATTCCGCACAGTTCAGATCGTCTTTGAAAGATTTCTTCCAACTTATGTTCGTAATCCAAAAGTTTTTCAAGATTCTTCTCCGACCCGAATTCCCACATCATGTCTCCGGTCGCCCATAAACCTTTAAAACCATCCTTCAGCGCTTGATCCAAAGTATTTTCCAATAGTCGCAACATGGAATCAGTATCAAAGCTACCATCTGGGGAAGTGACCGGATCCGAAGATAAAATCAGGCGATTTTGGGCAATTTCCCGCTCCACATCAATGCCGAACATCGTCAGAGTGGACCGCATGCCTGCCACCATGGAAGGATTATGCAGATACATGCACCGAAAACCCTCATTTAGCTTCATCTGCAGCATTGCAGCCAATGCCGGAAGCTGGCGTGAAGGATCTCCCTCATAAACAAAGCACATATGACGAGAATGTGTTTTCATGAGCAAAATGGTATTGGCATGATCAGTTTAACGTCGTTAAGTGGCTGTGGCACAGACAATGTGCGCCGTTCTGAATCTGACTCTGATTTCGTTAAAACGCAACGACAATTTTAACGTTAATTTTACTTTATACCCCTTTCCAATTCAGCCTGAATGGCCGCCAGTTCCGCACGCGGCTCATCACCAATGTGATCTATTTGACCGGCGTGATGATACCAATAGCGAGCATTGCCCGGATCACCTTCAATCTTATGCAATACCGCGTGAATCCATGCCGCTGTGGCGTCAGATTCATATTGCTGGACCAGGTTGTGGGCCGCCTCCCACTGGTCGGCCAATGCTAATTTTACCGCTTTTAATAAATCATCGTTGTGCGCACTCATAATCGTGTTTTTTGATATGAAAGGCTATTGAGTAGAAGTTGCCGAACTTAACGTGATTACCACCAATTCCGGATTACATAATTCCCAACTCCCCGCGTAAATCCGGCAGAACGTGGCCACCAGCGTTTGCGGATCACCTCCGCTCAATTCCGGGTGGAAAAAAGTGCAATAGACCAATTTAGTTTTTCTTCCCGGCACTGCTGGAACCGTGATCCGCACCGGCGCGCTCCAAGGCCCGGTGAGTGCTTTCGCCTGGCGCAATTGAATCTCGTTGGGGTGAGAAAAATCGGAGGACGTGGCCATCACATAACGTTTCAACGCGGGCTGCCACACGATGGAGACCTGTCCGTAAACTTCATTCAGAATCACTTTCGCGTCTGTCCGTTTGCTTGACCATTTGCCGTCATTGAAAAATTCATAAGCTTGCGGATCCGCAATCTTTTCAGTTTTTACCCGCGCCAAAATCAGTCCTTTGGGATCGCCGCTGACTTCAAACAAATAAAGCCATTTATTCTTATGGATGATTTGGGCGGGAGTGACGGGGAACTGCCAATGTCCCCCCGGCCGAAGCCGTTCGGCGTGTTGCATGGTTTTATCGGCCACGGCCAATCCCGAGCCAACCCCATGAAAATTCCACGGCCCGGGCGCGTCGGTTGTTTCCACCATCGTATAGTAGAAATAAACACGGTCACCAAGACTGACCCCGTCCAAGGGCCACATCCGCAGATGTTTGTGGTCTTCGTCGGGAAACAATTCCAAGGGGCAGGCAGCGACGCCATTGGACTCCGTAATATATTCAAGTGCGGGCGGCAGGTTGGTGCTTCCGGACGGCAGAAACGCCAGCGTCATCCAACGACTACCGGATATCTGTGAGTTCTGCGGTGCCTGGCCTGGTTGCGGTTTGCCGATGAAGGTATCCCCGAACGTCCAGATCGTTCCACCGGCAACGGAAACTGCCTGCGCACCGTCTTGAAATAAAATTCCGGCCCGACGCTGGCTGTCCGTCCAGATCGTCTGGCGGAACTCCACCTGTTGGACATGCAGTGGCTGAGTCGCGGCACACCCAGCGAATAATAGCGGCAATAGCAGCAGGACAAATTGTTTCATTGAATCTCAATTCCAATCGGGCAATGATCGCTGCCCAAAATTTTGTGATGGATGAAAGCGCTTTTCAGCCGTGGACGCAGGGCTTTTGAGACAAGAAAGTAATCCAAACGCCAGCCCACATTCCGGGTGCGGGCGCCGCCCATCGGACTCCACCAGGTATAATGTCCCGCACCCTTTTCAAATTCACGAAAGGTATCCACAAACCCGGCGTTCACAAAGGCGGTGAAGCCGCCCCGTTCCTCGATGGTAAAACCATGGTTGCGGACGTTGGCCTTGGGATTGGCCAGGTCAATCTCCGTATGGGCCACATTGAGGTCGCCGCAAAAAACCACCGGCTTTTTCCTTTCCAATTTTTTTAAATATTTCAGAAAGTCAGCGTCCCACTGTTGGCGGTACGGCAGGCGTTCCAGTTCGCGTTTGGAATTGGGCACGTAAACGTTTACGAGAAAAAACTCTTTGAACTCGGCGGTCAACACCCGGCCTTCGCGGTCATGTTCGACGATGCCGATATGCGGTTCGACCTTCAATGGGCGTTCCTTCGTGAAGATCGCCGTTCCGGAATAGCCTTTCTTTTCCGCCGAATTCCAAAACGTCGTGTAAGCGGTTGGCCAAAGCTGCTCCACTTGTTCCGGCGTACACTTGGTTTCCTGCAGACACAAGATGTCCGGCTGTTGTTCGGCAATGAACTCGAGAAAGTTTTTCTTCATCACCGCCCGCAGGCCGTTGACGTTCCAGGAAATCAATTTCATATGCCTAGTTTCAAGCTTTCAGTTTAAAGTTTCAAGCGCAACGCGTTGACGCTCGCGATGAACGCGGTTAACTTGAGGCTGTCGAATGATTGCTAATCTTGCCAAACCAAACGCAGCGCTACCAGGCTTCCGGCTCGGCGACGAGCGGTTGGTCAAATTGACCGCCAGCGCGGCGCTAAAGGTTTCCACGTTGCTCACCAAGCAGGGCCGCCCGCAAGGTGTGCTGCGCGTAGCGGTTGTAGGCGGTGGCTGCTCGGGCTTACAATATAAGATGGATTTACAGGACGGCCCGGCAAGCCGTGACATCCTGGTGGAAAGTGGCGGCGTGCGCGTGGTCGTGGACCCCAAAAGCGCACTTTATGTGACCGGCAGTGAATTGGATTACCTGAGCACCCTTGACGGCGGGTTTAAAGTGACCAATCCCAACGCCGCCACGAGTTGTTCCTGCGGTGAAAGTTTCAGTGCCTGACAGGGGCACTTTAAAAATGGACTACTTTGCCCTGCTCGACGAACCACGACGGCCGTGGCTGGATGGCGACCGGTTAAAGCAGAAGTTTCTCACGCTTTCGGCGGTCATTCATCCGGATAAAATCCACTCGGCCAGCGAAGCTGAAAAAACCGCCGCCGCCAAAAAATTTGCCGCATTGAATGCCGCTTTTCGTTGCCTCACCGAACCCAAAACGTGCCTCCTGCACTTGCTAGAACTTGAAATGGGTGTCAAACCAAAGGATATCCAGCAGATTCCCGCCGCGCTTGCCGACCTGTTCGCCGAAGTCTCAAACACCTGTCGTAGCGCCGATCATTTTCTAGCTGAAAAAGCCAAAGTGACTTCGCCTTTGTTGCAAGTGCAGTGGTTTGAACGCGGACAGGAATGGATTGAAACATTGAATACCCTGCGGCAAACCCTGAACAGCTTGCACGAACAGTTGCTGACCAGATTAAAATTTCTTGATGAAAAATGGTTGGACACAGACGCCCAATCCCGCTCGGTTCTGCTGCCCAAGCTGGAAGAACTTTACCGCTTCTTTGGCTATTTCAACCGCTGGAACAATCAAATCCAGGAGCGGGTGGTGCAGCTATCTTTTTGAAAAGCCGGACCGGTTTTCCCGCTGCTCAAATCGGATCAACCTTCATGTTGAAACACACTCACGCTCAGTGGCGGCAGGTTAAAATTCGCTGATTGTTGCTGGTTGTGGCAGGGATGGTTTTCCGTCGTGACCCCGCCATAATTTCCCTGATTACTGCCGCCATAGATCAATGAATCACTGTTCAAGACTTCGCGCCATTTGCCGCTACGCGGCAGGCCGATGCGATAACTCGAGCGCGGGATGGGCGTGAGATTCATGATGATGGCCATTGGATTTGAACCATCGGCATTTTGGCGGACGAATGACAACACGCTATTTTCACGGTCGGTGCAGTCAATCCAAAAAAATCCGGCGCTGTCATAATCCGCCTGCCAAAGTGCCGGCGATTCCGCGTAAAGCCGGTTCAAATCCGCAACAAAACGCTGCAAACCCACGTGAAACGGCCCATTTTCCAACAGCCACCAATCAATCTGGCCGTTCTCATTCCATTCGCGGCTCTGGCCAATTTCACCACCCATGAACGTCAGTTTTTTCCCGGGAAAAAACCATTGATAAGCGAATAAAGCACGGAGATTGGCAAAGCGTTGCCAGTCGTCACCGGGCATCCGGCCCAGCAACGAATATTTGCCATGGACCACTTCATCATGTGAAAGCGGCAGCACAAAATTTTCGTTGTAGTGATAAAGCATCGCGAACGTGAGGTCGTTCTGGTGATACTTCCGGTGTACCGGCTCGCGCTTGAAATAGCCCAGCGTGTCGTGCATCCAGCCCATGTTCCATTTGAAGGAAAACCCGAGGCCGCCCAGGTAAGGCGGACGGGTGACCTGCGGCCACGCGGTGGATTCTTCAGCGATGGTCACGACCCCGGGAAATTCCGTGTGCGTGATATAGTTGAATTTCTTCAGGAACTCGATGGCTTCCAGATTTTCGCGCCCGCCATATTGATTGGGAATCCACTCACCGTCCTTGCGCGAATAATCGAGATACAACATGGAAGCCACGGCATCCACGCGCAAGCCGTCGATATGAAAACGCTCGCACCAAAACAACGCATTGGCGACGAGAAAATTCACGACTTCGTGACGGCCAAAGTTGAAGATGAGCGTGCCCCAATCCTGATGCGCGCCTTTGCGCGGATCTTCGTGTTCAAAAAGCGCGGTGCCATCGAACTTCGCGAGCGCCCAGGCATCGCGCGGAAAATGCGCCGGCACCCAATCCACAATCACGCCCAAGCCAGCTTCGTGCAGTGCATTGACGAGAAATTGAAAATCCTCCGGCGTGCCGTAACGGCTGGTTGGCGCGTAAAAACCAGTGACTTGGTAGCCCCAGGACGGATAGAAGGCATGTTCAGCCACCGGCAAAAACTCGACATGCGTGAAGCCCATGCGCTTGAGATACAGCACGAGCGGCTCGGCCAGTTCGCGATAACTCCACGACTCGTTCGCCGATTTTTTACGCCACGAGCCGAGGTGCAACTCGTAGATGCTCATTGGTGAGCGCAGCGCGTCGTGTTCACGACGTTTTTGCAGCCACGCATCGTCCGTCCACTGGAAATTTTTTGTGTCCCAAACAATGGCGGCCTGTTTGGGCGCCACTTCAAAAAAGAAACCGAAAGGATCGGTGTTCAATTTGACATCCCCGTGCGCGTCACGGATCTCAAATTTGTAATGCGCCCCCTGCCCCACGCCGGGGACGAAAATTTCCCAAACCCCAGAAGCACCCAATAGACGCATCGGATGGAAACGGCCGTCCCAATTATTAAAATCACCGACCACACTGACGCGCTGCGCGTTCGGTGCCCACACGGCAAAGCTGGTGCCGGGAACCCCGTCAATTGTGCGTAATTGTGCGCCAAGTTTATCGTAAATTTTGCGCTCATCGCCTTTGCCGAACAGATACAAATCCGCTTCGCCGAGGGTTGGGAGAAATGAATACGCATCCCGCGTGCGGCGCGTTTTCCCATCGTGCGTGGTGATGGCGAGGTCGTAGGCGTAAATGGCTTGGGCATTTTTACCGACACCTTCAAAAATATCGGTGTTGGGCAGGCGTTTCAGTTCGAACTCCGGCTGGTTCTTCTCGTGCGTCGGCTGCACGACAATTTTTTTGGCGTCCGGCAAAAATGCGCGGACAACCACGCCGGATTTATCCCCCAGCAGGTGCATTCCCAGCAAGGCGTGCGGCGACTGATGTTTTAATTCCACGAGGGCGCGAAGCTCTTCTGAGGTGAGGATCATGGTTTGAGTTTAGTAAAAAAGTTTGGTCAATGCACAAGGAAACTAGAACTGAAGATTGAATTTTAAATTAATCGAACCGAACAGGTCGTTGCCCTGCTGTCCCCGAAATTGCTTGGTCCGCTCCACATGGACGTAGGCCAGCTCCAGGTAGCTGCTGATCTGCAAGGCAAATCCCCAGCTCAGGTCAGCCACGAACGGATATTTATCCACGCTTGGCCCATCGCGAAAAGAATTTCCGTCCAACGTGATGTCGTGCGCCACCGCCCGGCCATCCACCCCACCGAAAATGTAGGCCGAAAACCAGGGTGAAGTAGTGGTGAACGGGCTGGACGGTGAGGTTGGCGAATCATTGATTTGTTCGCCAAAATTAGCCGGCAGGTTCAATCCGGCGCGCATCGAGAGGCCGCCGGTCGCGAGCGTGGCGACATTTCCCAACTCAGCCCCCAGATGGGGAATGACATCAAAGTAACGCGCGCTGTCCGCCGTTGGCGACCAACGCCATGAACGCCCGTATTTCAAAAGCAGGCCGGGTTCGTTTTTAAGCTGGTTATCCCAGCCTTGGGGAATGTCGTCGGGAAACCACCAGCGATGAACGGCCGTCTGCGCCTGCGCCGCCAATGAAGCCGGGCCGACCATGCCAAGATTGATCTCAAAATTTTCCGCCACGCTGAAATTGGCGGCCAGGTCTGACCGGCGCTGAAAAGCCGCCCCCGTATAAAGCCAGCCGGCGTAAGGACGATCCGTGGGAATCGGCGCGCTTGCCAGGAGATCTTCCGGCGTATAAATATTCTGGCCCATCAAAATCAAACCGAAGTTGTAATTGGCCGGCGAAAACAGATCGGATTCATACAAGATTCCGTTAAACCAGGTTGCGGCGTTGGTCATGAATCCATCGCCGCTGAAAAGTGAAATCTTCAATCCCTGAGTATAATGACGATCCTGATGGCCGCGAAACGGATTGGAGAATGAATCATCTTCTTCGGTGACGGTCAGTATGCCTTTTTGTGGATCGGCTTTAGCCGGAGGATTCAACCAGCACAGCGCAACCATGACCAATGCGGCGAAGGTTTTCCACGACGGGAAAATTGCTTTTGCGAAGGCGGCGCGTCTTTGCTTCACAACGCGAAAATGGTTGAAGCGAAGGGTTAATGCAAACCTTAACGCACCTTGGCTTAAGATAGTTTTTTTAACACGATCGCGGCCTGTGATTCGTGTACGGCCAGCGCACCCTCCGTCCAGATCAAAAAATCGGCCCGGGCGATTTTTTGTTCCACCGGCAATTGTGCCTGGATGCGTTGCCCGATTTGCTCCGAACTCCAGCCACGCTGACTCAGACGGCGCTTTTGCGTCGCGGATGAACTGGCCACACAGATGATTTTATCAAAGCTCGTTTCCGCCTGGGTTTCAAACAGCAATGGAATAACCACCAGCGCGACCGCACAATTCTCCTTTCGCCAGATTTCAAGCTGCATCTGCCAAATTTCACGGATGCGCGGATGCAGGATGGCCTCAAGTTTTTTACGGGCAGATTCGTCGGCAAAAACGATGCGGGCAAGTTCCTCACGCTTCAATTCGCCATGGGCCGAAACGATGTCCGCGCCAAATTGACCTTGGATTTCCCGCAACGCCGGCTGGCCACACTGGACGATTTGACGGGCGATCTCATCCGTATCCACCACCCGCACACCCAGTTTGAAAAAGAAACCGGCGGCAGTGGATTTTCCCATCCCCACGCCGCCGGTTAAACCGTAAGTTTTCATTTTGATTGAAAGCGCAGCCTGTGGCATCAATCAATACCCGTCACCGCTTGCCGATCAAGGCGTCACCGCCCGATAGAATTGGGCATCGGCAGTCCCATTTGCCGGCAACGGAATATTAATGGCTCCGCCATTGGCGATATTGGTTGAAACACTCGACCAGTCCACCAAGTTCGTCGAGATTTGGACAATGTACAGCTGATTAGGCTGGCCTTGCAGATTGACGTAGAATTGGCCGTCCGTCTGGCGTTTCAATTGCAGTTGCGCTGACGTGGAACTATTCTTTGCCGGTAAAACCGGCAGGATCACATTATCAATAAACGCAGCGTCCAGCCCGGACGCATCACTTGGATCTTTGGCATACACCCATTTCAAGGTATGCATGCCAGCGGACAATGAGAAACTGTAATTCGCCCAAGGCAACTCGCCCGACCATTTTTGAATCAGCTGGCCATCCACATAAAAATTCAAGAAATCCCATAATTGTTCTGAACTAATCCGGTAATCAAACGAACCAATACCCGCAGAGAAGTTTGTAGTTAGAATCAATGAACTGGTTTGATTGTCACCGATATTTCCTGAACGGACAGAGTAAGAACCTTGATCCACCACATTGGTTTGTACAAACCATGGCGCATTACCGGCGGTTGACCAGGCGATGCGAGCCAAATTACCGGACTCAAAGCCATCCGTCAAAAGACCAACATCAAAGACGGCCGAAAAATTTATATTGGTCGAGGCAATGACCACCAATGGATTCTCAAGTGAAATTGTATTGCCACCCCAGATGTCAAATTGAGTATTGTCATTAGGAATAGCCGTCAGGGTAACAGCTGCCCCATCTGCAATATAGGCCGACATGCCCGGCAGGATTGAAATACCGCCTAAAGAATTCGTAGTTGATAATTGAACGATGCCACCCGCCGCGTTGGTCACCGAAATCAAATGAACAACTCCGGGCACGAACGAATAACTCAACGAAATGCCGCCTTTGGCACCGTCAAATCCATCAATAGCGATGTAATATTTTGTACCAGCCTTGACAGCTTGCTCAAGCAAACTGAATCCGCCGGGGACGCCATCATAAGCGTCGTCATCACTGGCGACCGTGGTCAGATCAGAGACATTATTGCCAGTATAAAGGCCCATTACCGTATCGAAGGTAGAATTGGTTGTATTAAGCGTCAATACACCATCTGCCGAAGGGACAAAGGACCACCAGAGAGATGCTCCGCCAGCATTCCCGGCATGATCGGGTTCGCCAGTCTCTTTGCTTGCGTCCGTGCTATCAGCTGAAATAGTGCCGGATGTCCCGGTCAAGACGGTACTTTGTGTGAAGAAATCATTGGCTGGCACTGGTACAAGATAAACCACCTGAATCGTCGTTGGCAGCGTATAAAAATTCCCTGCATTATCAACCGCACTGGCACTAATGTAATTAATACCCGCCTGCAAGCCAACAATGGCCGACCAGCTGGTTGTTCCAGAAGCCACTGTTGTGTTGCCATTAACACTTACGAAAACCTGATTTACGCCGGTGGCATTCGCCCCAGAATCGGATGCCGAACCAGTCACTATTAGCACCCGATTGGTCACCGTAGCTCCACTCTGGAGGCTGGCGATGGAAACGCTAGGGGCATTCGTATCGGGCTTGCCTGCCAACACAGCCCTTAATCCCACAGTTCCCAAGGAATTCGAACTGGCGCTGGAAACGGCAATCTTATAAGTAATGCCGGCGGTGACATTAAAAATAACTTGCGCCGGCTTGAATTGAGATAACGCGCTATTAGTGGTGGCCACGGTTTGCAAGCTGACCAGCGTACTGCCCGTGTACACGGCCAGAACATTGTCCACTTTGCTGCCAATGGTGTTCAGCAAAACATTAGTCGTGACCACCGGCGTCCAAGACCACCATAAGGAAGCCGCCGTATTCAGCGCCGGCTCGTTGGCCTCCCGCGTGGCAAAACGGTTGTTGGAAATATAAGTTCCACCGGCTGTGGGAATTTTGGCCGCATTCGTAAAATTATCGTTAAGTGGCAAGGGTGCCAGCGCGTAACTAAGTACATTTGTGATGCCAATCTCATCAGGCGCAGATGCGCTGATCGTCAGTGTCAAGGAAGTGCCGGAAGCGGGAACCGCAAATGACCCACTGTAAACACTGTTGTTGGCAACCACGTCTGGCGAGGTGCCATCATTGACAAACACAACCGCCGTTCCATCCGTCAAAAACCCGGTGACCGTTGCATTCGTCACCCCATAGACGTCGTTTACGGTCACAAAGACCGTCTGCGTGGATCCATTAATCAGGGCTGATTGCGCGACCGGATCGACGCTTAATTGCAAATATCCGTTCCGGGGTGGCAACCCGGACAGCGCAGTAATGAAGCCTAACCCGTTCGGCGTACCGAGTCCGGTACACAAGTCATACCCGGCTACGGCCGGAAATTTCGTCGGGCTCAGATCCCAAGTATTATCACCAGTGACTATGTCATGAAAACAGTTGGTATAGGTGCTTGTTTGGGCAATCGTATAAGCTGCCGGAGCAAGAAATCCGACCGGGGGATTATGCGTGCTGGCCGCCTGTTGATTTACCAGCGCCATAACACCGGCAAATAAAGGCGAAGCGCAACTAGTGCCGCCAAAAGCACCGCCTTCGCCGCCGCTGGAAACCACAAACACGTTATCGGCAGTGAGCGCCACATCGGGAACATTGCGCATGGTGGTCGAACCGCCAGATGCCGTCATATCAATGCCTTGTTGCCAGAAAGGGATGCCGATCCGGGTGCTAATCCCGCCGCTCGTACCCCAATAACCGTCCGGATTCCAAGCGCTGGAGTCCTCAATTTTACCCCAATTCCAGGCTTTTTCCGAAACGTAAGTTTTTCCCGCACCGTTCATCGTCAAGGTCGTCCCGCCCACAAGAGTAATGTTGGTGTCTTCCAGGCAGCCATAGGGAATCGGCCCCAACCAAGCATCACCATCACCAGAAGCATTCAAAAAGGTTTGTCCTTGAGCGGCCAATTGTTTGTATAATTGGTCCGTAGTAGCATCAACCGAATAGCCCCATGAGGCACTAAACTGTTTGATTTCCGGTCGTGAAGCCATGCTGCTTAAAATGGAATCTGGTGAAAACCCTTCAAAAACTACAACTTTATCAATGCCCGGCGCCATGGAAATGGAAGCTTCAATATCCAGGCATACTTCGCCATTATTAACCCCGGCGGATCCATCAAATCCATCCAGTAAAACATTCTCCAACGTCACGTTGGGAAGACCTGCCAAACCTTCGTATTGTTGGATGTCACTGGCAGCATACCCATCAAATTGAAGCAAGCCGATGGTCTGGCCGGAACCATCCAAATCAACTCCCGGAAGATAGGCATTTCTAAAATCCTGCCCCATATACGCACCACCCGGTCCCGTACCCGATGCTGGTTGGGTTCCAGCAGGAACTTTATAGGACATGGGCTGTGGCGTGGTGTAGTTATCCAAACCTTGAACATGCAAGATGGGCAAACTGGAACCCACGACCGGCTCAGAGCTTGGCGCATAAAATTTCCGATTCTCTGTCGGGTGCTGATATTCCTGCAACGTCGTATGAAAAGCCGTTTCAATGTCTGAAACCTTGCCGCTAACACCTAAGACCATCCGGTTGGAATAAGTCCCAATCACGGTCAAGCCGTTTGTCCGGGCAAAATCAATCACTGCTTGATAATCCTGAACCGTCGGCCCGAAATTATCGGCGAATTGGTCAGGGGTTAAAAAATGCCGATAGTTGGGACTGGCAGGATTATAGACGTCCTTCAAAAAAACGTCCAACGCCTGGCTGTTGCGCAAGGGTAAACCGATCGCCAATTTCAATTGGGCGGTATTGGTCAGCATTCCTACAGATTGCAAGTGGAGTGTGGTCAATGCCGCAGGCACATGGCCGCTTAAAATTTGCTGCCCTTCGGCATGTGACAATCCAGCAGACAAAATAAACAAGGCTGCAGATTGGACCATCAGCCAGCCGGAAAAAAATCGCGGACTCCTGTTTTTTAAGAATTTGCTTTTCATTGCATCAGGTTCGAGCCAACTGCATCTGGTTAAATTTGATCACTGAAATTGAACGATCACCGATTCACGATAGAACCGCTGCGCTGCCGAAGCATTGGTGTCCCACAAGGTTACCGGCACGTTGGCCGTCGTGTTGTTCGTGTAATTCAATAAAGGCAACCAAGCCGGCGAAACCAAGTTTGTGGCATATTGGATCTGGTAAACTGTATTGGGAGCGGCCGTCCAGGAAATTCCAAAAGCGTTGGCGGCAGGTTGGTTGGTGTTGGCCAAGGAACCCGAGACGACAAACGGAGCCAGATCAAATGGAGCCGTATCATCGGCATTGGGGATGCCATTGCCATTTGAGTCAATCAAATGACTGAAGCGAAGCGCGCGATTGACTGAAACGGTCTGGCCATTGATCAACACATCCACCGAACTGTTTGGTCCCGCAAAATTACTCACCCAGCGCAGGTGATTGTTAAATTGGCCATTCATGTATTCTTCCGGCGTTTGGGATACTCCATTGAGCGTGGGCGGAGTAAAACCAACATTGATCGCCGCATAATAGATGACCAGATTCGGGTTTATCTGCAACATGTCCGCGTAAGCCGTTTTAAGTTGCGACAGATCCAAATAATCCACATACAACGCATTGCTTGAACCCGTGCCCGAGAAGTTGAAGAGTGGCTCAAACAAACTGCCCTGGGGTAACAGCACCAGTTTACCGATGGCAACGTTGTTACTAAATCCCAGCACACTTGCCCCGCGGTCTTCCGCTGCCCAATCCGTTTCGGCCTGGTTGGCAACAACACTCGTCACCTCGGTCCCCAGCAAATCACCGGTGGCGGGTTTTACCAATAAATTAAATCCATTGTTACAGGTCAATGCATTACTTGAGGAAACGCCGGCGTCAAACAACGAACCTGACACATTAAAATTCAAAGTGTTCCCCGCTATAATCGTGGCCTCATTCAGCTTCAACGAGCTGGCATTCAAATCAACATCCGACCCAATGGAATTGATCGTTCCGCCTTCGACCCGACCAGACATCGTCGTCAACGAAAAAGCCCCGTTAATCTCATCTTCGCCATTATTTTGATAATAGACGGTATTTATTGACTCACTGGCGGCATTCACGGTGCCATGGTTGACGAAAGCAAGATAACTGGCTGCGCGATCATCCCCAAAATGGGCATTATTAGGGATGGTCAAGATCGAATTATTGGTGAAATAAAGCAGTCTGGGGGCGTTGGTGTAAACCCAATCCTGAAGCGGGCTGCTTAGGGTCAAGTTTCCATTCAAAGTGAGGCTGGTGCTGTCAATATATAAACTATTGGCCACTCTGATATTATCCCCCACCACGGTATTTGTACTATGCGCAAAAAAATCTTGAACCGTCACCGGCACCGTGGTCGCCAAAGCTGAAGCGTCCAAAATTAAAACATAGTATCCGACATTGACATAATTGGTCAAAGGAACAGAGACAGCCACAACATTGGTGACCACCACATTGTTATTGGTAGTAACCACCGCATTGGTTGCATAATTATTCGTATATATGGCCAGTTCCGTATTATTCCAGATGGCACTCCAGGCACTTACCGTTCCATTCAAACGGGCAACCGTGGCCCCCGATATATTGGTGACATTCAAAAGGCCGCCCGTGGCTCCCAGATTCAGGCTTAAATTTTGACAATCAACGACCGCCCCCGCGCTGCTCACCAAATTACTCGCCAAGATGGACACTTGCCCTTCGGCGCGAATATGTGTCTGGGTTAAATCCAGATTGTTTGCAATTATGTTGACTCTCCCGGGCAGATTAGTAACTGAACCATTGGGAATCTGGATGCCAATGTTATCAACTTCAGCAGAATAGGCCGCGTAGGTGGGGGCCACAATTGGGTTGGTAAAGCCCAACCAAGGATCGCCGTTTATCTTGGAAATGGTTGAATAGAAAAAATCCACCCCCGGGCGGCCATTATTTCCCGGCGCACCGCTTCCAAAAGAGCCAGTTACGTCAGACCGGGACAAGGTATAAGGACGGGGACGAAAAGTAGTCCCGGAACAAGCCGCATAAGGATTAGGATTATTATTAGGATAAAGTCCGCGATTGGCGGTTGAACCCAGGGTATCAACCAAAAAAACAAATGAATTTTGCGCTTGCAAAGTTGCTTTATCCACAAACGACGCCCCTAATTGGACTGATACTGTCTGATAAAGGTTGGTCGGAGATTCATCGTTTTCTCTCCGGTAAGTTACCGCTACGCTCACATTGGTATTCGGCACAAGAGCAAAAACTGCCTCCCGGACAATATTGGTTAGAAGAACAACGGTTGTCGTGGTAAATCCGTCTTTGTTGGTTAACGTCACCGTCAGGTCAAAAGCATGATTGGTGATGATGGTGGAATCAGCAAAGGTCGGCGTAACATTGAGAGCAGTTGAACTAGTTGCCGAAGTACAAGGTACATTGATGTCAAATGCCTTCGTAGAAGACGCATTCGTCACTCCCGTTTGACCCAATTTTTGCCATATTGCACTGCTATTCACATTCGTCATACCGCCCTGAGCCCAAAATTCGTCATAAATCGCAAGCGAAGGGTCAAAAACTCCATTATTATCATCATTAGCCCCACTCCCCGCCGGCACAGCGGTTATGTCTATCGAGCTGCGTGAAAGATTAACATTAGATCCAACCAGGATGATCTGGCCTAAAACATCCGCCTGCAATAAACCCCGGTTCACAAGGTTGGTCGCAGCCACCGATAGATAATCCACCGGCGATATTTGCGTAACCAGACTGCCTAATCCGCTGGTGCTGAAAACCGTCCCATGGACGTCATTGGAAAAACTGGAAGACCAATGTGACGAACCGCTGGACGGCCAAAATCTAAAGTCCCAGCCCAATTGGCAATTCATGGTGCCATTATTATAATAATTAAGCGTATTCTGGGTTTTGAAGGGCAACGGCATGGATAGAATGTTCCAGGTGCCAGAATAGTTATAAAAACTGGTTGCATCAATGTTGGGAGCCGTATTGATGTTTCCCGCGTTACTCCACGACACCTGCGTCGCCGACGACGATGACGTCAATCCGGCAAAAAAAGCAACAGTCAAAACCAATAAACACAACCTTAAAGCCACCTTGCTTGGTGAGTTAGTAAAAACAAATTTCATAAACAACTTAATTAATGGTCAGCGTATATTCCCTTTGCACGGTATGCGCGGGAGTTGCCGAATCGGTCATTTGGACCGAAAAGTCAAACACCCCGGTTTGCGTTGTTGTGCCGGATAACAATCCATTGGCAGAAAGAGTAAACCCGGCTGGCAAAAATGAACCCGTTGCCAGAGACCAATTGTAAGGCGCCTGACCGCCGGTCACAGTAAAGGTGGCGCTGTAAGCCACTCCGTGAGTGCCAACGGGCAAATCAGACGGCGAAACTTGAATAAAAACCTGATTTTCCAGATTGGTAATGCTGGTTCCGTTGGGATAAACCACGGGAACATTCGTACTGCCATCAAAAGAAGCGTAAATGAAGCCCGACCCGTAATTCGGTCCATTTAGAAAATACGCCTCTTGATTCTCATAGACGGGGCCAGAGCTGTTATAGGCAATTGAAGCGTTGGTCGGGTCAATCGTTCCCGGTCCAGCCAGAGTGGGCAATATATTCGATTGATTCCAATTTGGCGCAGTGCGGAGAATGGTTCCCTGAACCCCGCCGGCAGTAGTGGTGTCTTCGGCGGCGTACGTAAAATCAGGAGCGTTGATAACTCGCTTAAAATTTTGAATGACCACCGTATCAACCCCATTGGTATGCACCACCAACGACATCGTATAGTTATTAGTTATCGGAACAATGAACCGGCCGGTGAATGAATCATAATTTCCGGGATCAACATAAACGAACTGCATCCGCTCCATGCCTTCGTACCTGCCCGCTGGGACATTTGTGACGCCCGCGCAAGAAATTTTTTGCGCCAAATACGAATGGTTGGTGAAAGCAAAAATTATGCTTTGACTGACAAAAAAGTCCCCATTGGTGACAGTCTCCACCAAATTGGTTGTATAAAATACATTGGTGGCCCCCAATTGCAAAATGCTGTAGCCACAAACACCCGGAGGAATGATATAGTAATCACCTGAGGGAAAATTCGTGGTGGTCAACGTAACAATATTTGTGCCGAGGGCGTTTGTAGTATTGCCGTTAAAGGCACCCTTGATAAAGGTCAAATTGGAAACCGTCATCAACATCGCTGAAGCAACCGGGCTGTAACTATTGGTGATGACATTACCAAAGACATAGGAGTATTGCGGAATAAGTTGCGCCGGCACCAAGGGTGTCACTGAAGTTGTGGCAACTGCGGTGGGAGGACTGCCATAGGCAGAACCCGGGAAATTAGTCAAATAGGTGACGATGTTAGTCTGCAAGGTAAGCCACGCATAATTGGTGGTAACGCTAACAATCTGCAATCCAGGAAATTCATTGGTCAAAGTTACCGGATCCGTTGCGGCAGCCGTCGAAGCAAGCAAACCCAGGTCAGACGTGTTCAATTGCACAATCGTGCCACTGCCCGTCTGTAATACCGCGTCCGGAGACGGATTTTCCGTATTAACATTCGCTGCCCGCAATAGATATCGAAATCCAGCCACGTCATCGCGGGTTAGTTCCGTGTAATACTGGCCATAACTTAAATATTCAATGCCAATGCCAGAGGAAATCGGAGGATTATCATTGATCGGGTCAGAAGCCACCGACACTGCGGCTGCGGTCAGCGG
>DASYEY010000212.1:0-2450 GCA_036498725.1 Verrucomicrobiia bacterium
GTGAAGCGCTTGTCCGTAAAACGCCAAGCCAGTCCGCCGTGGCTCCTAACTTTTTTGTTCATATAAAAAGCTGACCAAAGACCGCTCCATCGCGCAAGCCTTCCGCCCCTGAAAAATTTAATGCAATATCCGGGTTTCAACGGCTTCTAATCAACTCGTGGAAGCCATTGAAACGGCAGAAAAACCTATCTCTGTTCTACTGCACGGGGCTAAAGCCAGCCCTGCTATTCTCTTGACAATGTATTATTTAAAGTACTATATCTAACTAACGAAATAACCTCTACTAATCGTTAAGCGAACTAGCGTTCGTTCCTACACAATCAATGACGGTCTTTTTCAGAAGGACAAAGTTATGCGAAATCCCGCACGCGTCGTTTTTTATCTGCTGGTCGGATTGCTCTCCACAGAGGTGCTAAGGGCGCACACAGTGGACTGGTTGGAAAACCCTTATAGTTTTTTTCCATCCAGCCCGATGGTGTTTTATTATCCGCGTGAATTCAGCGGTCATTTTTACGTTGACCCGACCTATGATGAACCGTGCACGGTGATCGTGAATCTCAATGCGCCAACTTCAACGCTGATCAACGCGCAGGTCCTTCCGCCCAATCCGGCAAATTCGGTGGATGTTCTGGTTCAGATCCTGCGGGCGCCTTCCAATCACCTCGAAACGGCGACGATTACCGGCGAATGGCACGCAACGGGTCTGCCCACGGGCTTCGGTTGTGATGCCGTGAATCCCAATCCCTTCTCAGTGCCGGTCACGGTGATGGATCAAAGTCCCTATTTGATGTTTCAACGCCCGATGAACGGCTGGATCAATTTGAGCGGGCCCTATTCCGCACTACGATTCTCCACCTGCCTCACCGGCCCTTATGTAAGCATCGGCATCGGGCAGACGTTTAGCGTCAAAACGATGCCGAGCGGAGGCTTTTTTCATCTGAGCAAGGAAATGGGCAAATTCATCGGCGGAATTGTGATGGATAATTCCGGCACGCCCATGTCAAATATCAAGATAGGTTTGCTTTACGGCGGGCCGTTTGCCATCAGTGATTTCAGTGGCACCTACTCGCTCCCGCGGATGCCCGTGGGAGACAATTTGCTCGCAATTACCAATCCGATTGGAGCCAGCCTCAATATTGAAGTTGCCAATACCAACAACACCCCCACCAACGCTTACACTTTCGCGATGATAAAGGCTGCGATGGCAGCGGCCGCATTGATATCGCCTACCAACATCTGCAATTGCACACCCTGGTGCTCCATCGGTTTTGGAACCGTTTCCGGAAATCAAACCCCAGTCTATTACGCGGGCGGCGCGAACACGCCCAACGGCGGGACGCCCGAATGCGGCTCACCGCAGGTCACCGTGACGCCTCCGGTCGGCGCTCCGTTTACGATCAGATCAGGAACGACTCACCATCAAAACTCCGGCCCCAATCCGGCTTCGGGCACCTGGACGGTTACGGCGGTGGTTTGCGGCCAGACCAAGACCGCCACTATCACGGTGCCATGATGCCTGACTGCTCGACTCGCAGCTTCACTCCAAATTGTCAGTGAATGATTGAATCATCCGGTGCCGTGCCGGTGAGTTTGAAACGGTAAGGCCATTGTTCGGCGCCGGTGGCGGAAGCGGTGCTGGTCGCGGCCACCGTTGAGTTTGTCGCGGCAGTTGTGGCGATCGCATTGGTCGCGCTCGTGGTCGTGTTGGTCGCCGCGGCAGTTGTCGGACGAGACCGTTGGCGCCGAGCCGGGACATGTATCCAGTGTTCGGTGGGCGCACCGCTCACCACGAGCCAGAGGAATTTCGTATTGGCCGGCACGGTGAATTCCGCGGTGCCCGGAGATTTCGAAAAAGTGTCGCCATACACGCGGGAGCCGTCTTCTTTGGAGGCAAGAAATCCATAGCGCCAGCCGGCCCTTTCGGGATGCACGCTGCTGAAACCATCAGCGCCCACGATGCCTTTGAAATCGAGGGAGACTTTGGTTTCCGCAGCAGGAACCTTCAGCTTGATGGCGTTGTAACCATAGTTCTGTGGACACTTGTCGGCCGAGATTTGATACCAGCCCTCGTCGGAAGCCTTGGTAATGGACGTGAAATGTTGATTCGCATATCGCGCGGCGACTTTTTCAATACGCGGCATGTCCCACGTGACGAAATGCCGGGCGGCGTCGAAGATTTCGTCGTTGAATTGCTCCTGCGAAATGCCCGTCAACCGTTTGTAAGTCATCACCGGATCTTCACCGGATTTGACCTCGCGCCACATTTTACCGATGAATTCAATGCCGTGTTTCTCAGACCAATATTCAAGCACCTGCGCCGAATGGTATTGGTTGTCTTCATGAAGAAAGGCGAGATGCGTGGCCTTCATGAAATCGTTGAGATGATAATTTTCAAACGTCATCCACTCCGGGTAAACCTGCCAGAGCATGTATTGGGAAGTCATCTCATG
>DASYEY010000213.1:0-2079 GCA_036498725.1 Verrucomicrobiia bacterium
CGGTCAAACCAGGTGATGGCTTGGTGCGGGCGATCTTGGGCGGACAAAATAAATCCTTTGAGCGCCAGCGCCTGGGCGTTGCGCGGGGCAAGCTGCAAACTGTGATCCAACGCGGCCAACGCCGGCTTGATGCGACCAAAGCTGAATTCGAGTTCCGCCACCCGTTCCCAGGAGAAGCCAAAATTGGGCGAATTGGAAACTGCCGCCTGCGCCGAGACCAGCGCGGCGGTCAACGATTTGTCGCGATGAGCGCGGGATTGTTCGTAATAGGAATCCGCGAGGAATTCCGTGGCGAGCTGCGGTTGCGGTGGCGAGCTGACCGTCTGCCGTTTGACGGCGGCCATCAACAGGCGTAGCGCATCTGCCAGTTGCTGCGGTCGGGCCAGCGAATTGGTCGCGGATAATTCTGTTAAAATAGCCTCGGATTTTGCCGCCTGCCCGACCGCTAATAACAGCGCTGCGTGATAAATACGTCCGGCATCAGTCGTCGCCGTCAGGTTGGTGGGATAGTCGCGCAAGGCCACCAGCAGATCGCCATCGCGATAGTCGGCGAGCGATTTATCCAGATCGGAATGCTCGTCGGTGGAAAACGTCAGATCCGCCGGGTCAAGCACGGCTGGATAATAAAAACACCATTGCAGCAGATTGTTGGCGATGAAGCCGGCGGTGCGCACCGGAGCCTGGCCCAAATCCACCACGGCTTCCTCGTCGTTCGTGAGCAGCAGCGATCCCTGGTCGTTGGCCAGCCGGACTTTGCCATCCACTACCGCCAGCGTGGTGCGCTCGGTTTCATCCACGGCCAGCACAAATTCCGTCCCCTCCACGCCGGCGACCGCGCCGCTCGTGATGATCTGGATGCGTCCAGGTTGATCCCGATGGAAAAAGGACAGGACGCCGCGAATCAAATGGAGGCCGCTTTGCGCGTCGGGTTGCGTCGGCGGTAGAATTTCCAATTCGGTAAGCGCGCCAAAGGTGATCACGCTTTTGTTTGACCAGCGCAAAGAAACCCGGCTGTCCGGGCCGGTGCGCAAATGTTCAGCCGGCAGTAAAATTTGACCGGCCTGCGCGGTCGTCCAGTTGGTCGTGCCAACCGTTTTGATTTCAACCACGCCTTGAATTTCTATGGCTTGAATTTGACCGGCGGCCTTGGCTTCCGCAACTGATTGCGCCGATGAAACCATGGGGCAGACCGCAAGTATTGCAAACAATATGGTGTGAAAGGTTTTCCAATTCATTTTTAACCCGGGATCTGGAGATTTTGTTGGCACACATAAAAACGGACTTCCACTCGTAATGCAAGCGAATCGCATCAGATTGTGACGCATGTTGTTCCAAGTGACTCGCTGAAGCGCGCAATTTTATTTGCCAAACCCCGAATCTAGCCGCATTAGTGTTGGCGTATGGCCGAAGCGACCAATGAATTGATTCCCACGCGGGCGACATTGATCCAGCGTCTTAAAAACTGGCAGGATCAACCGAGCTGGCAGGAATTTTTCGACACCTACTGGAAGCTCATCTACGGCGTCGCCATC
This sequence comes from Verrucomicrobiia bacterium, assembly GCA_036498725.1. Classification (GTDB taxonomy): domain Bacteria; phylum Verrucomicrobiota; class Verrucomicrobiia; order Limisphaerales; family UBA11358; genus UBA11358. The sequence continues at coordinate 1,533 of DASYEY010000213.1, forward strand.
AAGGGCGGGCTGACCGAAGCCGAAGCGCAGGACGTGGTTCAGGAAACCATGATTTCGGCGGCCAAACACATGCCCACTTTTCAATATGACCCCAACATTGGTTCCTTCAAGGCCTGGCTGTTGAACATGACGCGCTGGCGCATCATTGACCATGTTCGCAAGCGGAAGAATCTCCACCGCAATCTGGCCCACCCTGAAGACGTGGATGGCAAAACGGAAGTCATCAACCGGGTGATTGATCCCGCCGGCCAGGATTTGGATGAACTATGGAACGTCGAGTGGGAGAAAAATCTGCTGGAGTCGGCACTGGCAAAAGTGAAACGGCAGGCCGATCCGCAGAAATATCAAATCTTTGATTTTTACGTGAACAAGCAGTGGGAGCCGGAAAAAGTGGCGGCAACTTTTAATGTCTCGGTGGATCAGGTCTATTTGATCAAACACCGCATCACCGGCATGATCAAAGACGAAGTGAAACGGATTGAAGGCGAAATCCGTTGAGCGGAACAGGCAACCTGAACCGCCGTCCTTACTTCGTCTTTGATCATGC
>DASYEY010000214.1:0-8277 GCA_036498725.1 Verrucomicrobiia bacterium
CTTTTGAGCGCCTGTTTTTTCCACGGCTTTGGTTTTTTTCATAAGTTAATTCGAGTTGGTTCGAGAGAGGGGGGGGGGGATTATTTTTTCTCGTCCACGACTTCGGCATCAATCACGCCGTCGTCCTTTTTCTTTTCTTCGGCCTGCGGTTCGGCTCCAGGCTGTGCGCCTTCGGCACCCGGTTGACCTTTGCCCGCAGCGGCAGCGGCCTTGTACAGTTCGGTTGAAATGGCCTGCCAGGTTTCGTTCAGCTTTTCGCTGGCGGTTTTGATGGCGGCGGCATCTGTGCCCTTAAGCGCTTCCTTCACTTCGTTCGCAGCCGCTTCGAGCTTGCTCTTGTCATCGGCGGAAATTTTGTCCGCGCTTTCCTTAAGCAATTTCTCGGTGCGATAAACGGAATTGTCCGCTTCATTGCGCGTCTGGATTTCTTCCAGACGATTCTTGTCTTCGTCCGCGTGCGCTTCAGCGTCTTTGCGCATCTTCTCGACTTCGTCCTTCGAGAGGCCGCTGCTGGCTGTGATGCTGATCTTCTGTTCCTTGCCGGTGCCGAGGTCTTTCGCGGCCACGTGGAGGATGCCGTTCGCATCAATGTCAAACGTCACTTCGATCTGCGGCACGCCGCGCGGTGCGGGCGGGATGTCCGCGAGATTAAATTTGCCGATCGTCTTGTTGTCCTTGGAGAACTGGCGTTCGCCCTGGAGCACATGGATTTCCACACCGGGCTGGCTGTCGCTCGCGGTCGAGAAAATTTCCGATTTGCGTGAGGGAATCGTGGTATTGCGTTCGATCAGCTTGGTGAACACGCCACCGAGCGTTTCGATGCCGAGTGACAACGGGGTCACGTCGAGCAAGAGTACGTCTTTCACTTCGCCCTTGAGCACGCCGCCCTGGATGCCGGCGCCGATGGCGACGACTTCGTCCGGGTTCACACCTTGATGCGGCGCTTTATTGACAAGCGAACGGGCAACTTCGACGACCTTCGGCATACGGGTCATACCGCCGACGAGCACGAGTTCATCGATCTTGCTGGCTTCGATGCCCGCATCTTTCAAGCAGGCTTTCACCGGCCCGATGGTGCGCTCGAACAATTTGTCCGTGAGCTGTTCGAGCTTCGCGCGCGTGAGTGATTTCTGGATGTGCTTCGGTCCGGTCGCGTCCGCCGTGATGAACGGCAGGTTGATGTCGTAAGTCTGCGAGCTGGAAAGGGCGATCTTGGCTTTTTCCGCTTCTTCCTTGATGCGTTGGAGCGCATCCGGTTGTTTGCGGAGGTCCATGTTATATTCGCGTTTGAATTCGTCGAGCAGCCAATCCATCAGCGTATTGTCCCAATCGTCACCGCCGAGGTGGGTATCGCCGTTGGTGGCCTTCACTTCGAACACACCGTCGCCGATTTCGAGCACGGAAATATCGAACGTACCGCCGCCCAAGTCATAGACCGCGATCTTTTCGTCCTTCTTTTTGTCCAAACCGTAAGCGAGCGAGGCCGCCGTCGGTTCATTGATGATGCGGAGAACTTCGAGACCCGCGATCTTGCCGGCATCTTTGGTGGCCTGACGGTGGGAATCGTTGAAATAAGCAGGAACCGTGATGACGGCTTGCGTGATCTTTTCGCCCAGGCGCGTTTCCGCATCGGCTTTCAGCTTGGAAAGGATCATCGCGGAGATTTCCTGCGGGGAAAACTGCTTCGCCTGGCCGTTGACTTCGACTTCGATGGCCGCGTCGCCATTCTTGGCTTTGACGACCTTGTAAGGCACGCGTTTGATCTCTTCGCCGATCTCGTCAAATTTGCGGCCCATGAAACGCTTCACGGAATAGACCGTGTTGCGGGAATTGGTGACGGCCTGGCGCTTGGCGGCATCGCCGACCACACGTTCGCCTGACTTGGTAAATGCCACGACGGAAGGTGTCGTACGTTTACCTTCGGAATTTTCCAACACCAGCGGTTCGCCACCGTCCATGACCGCCATGCAGGAATTGGTTGTCCCTAAATCAATGCCTAATACTTTTGCCATAAAATAATCTTTGTAAAATTGGTTTCTCTTTTAACTGCTGCCAGTTCTAATGCAATTCGGATGCCGAACTGTGCCAAATGGCTAAAAATGATAAAAATGCCTGTAAATTAAGGGTGAAATGCGCTTTTATAGATTTAAGGCCACATCCCAAAACTGTGCCATGAGTGGCACAATGGCACAGTTTTAGAGTATTTGGCGCACACCGAATGGCACAGCAGGTGGCTTGGGCCGCGCTGCGGCCAAAGTCGTCGCCGAGCGTAGCGTCAGGCGGCGAAAAGTTGCGTGGCCAACTGCTGATGGACGCCATAAGGTGTCGGCTACGCCGACATAATGGGTCGCAGCGCAACCCATTCCACCCATCTTTATTATACGCCAAGGTTGCTATTGTTTGGCGGGGCGAGGGGGACCAATTCACAACTAACATTCAACATTTAACATTCAACCTCGAACTGCGAAGGCAGTATGGCCACGCGTCCTTGGGTGTTGAGTGTTGAATGTTGAGCGTTGAATGTTTTTTCAGAGGCGGGCGAAGGCCGGGATGAGAGGGCCACTTCGCTTGCAGCCGCTGGCAGATGCCCCGAATCCTTTCTGCAAAGCAGTTTTATTTCGAGCTAAAACTTTTCAATAATTCTTCCGGCGTGGTGACGGCAGTGCCAGCTTTGCCGACGACAATGCCAGCGGCATGGTTGGAAAGAATGGCGGCTTCGATCGGCGATGCGCCTGCCGCGATGGCCAGCGTAAAGGTGGCGATCACGGTGTCGCCGGCGCCCGAAACGTCAAACACTTCTTGCGCGATGGTCGGGATGTGAAAAGGTTTCTGACCGCGCTGGCACAGCAACATGCCCAGTTCGCCCAGCGTGATCAGCAGGACGGCTGGGTGGATTTCAGTCAACAATCGTTCCGCGACCAGCATCAGGTTTTTATCCGCGAACGGATTTTCAGTCTTGGTGTTGTCAGGCAGATCGGCCAACTCAAACGCTTCTTTGCGGTTCGGCGTGATGAGCGAAAGATTGTTCAAATTCAGATGGTGTACCGGCTTGGGATCAAGGCTCAGCCAGGCACCGCGTTCACGGCAAAGGGCTTTGATCTCATCCAACAGCGGTTGGGTGACCACGCCTTTGCCATAATCACCGATGATGACGGCGTCGGCGCCCACGAGCCGGGTCTTGAATTCAACAAGCAATTTCGCAGTAGTCTTGGCATCCAATGCTCCGCGCGTTTCGCGATCCAGACGCACAATCTGTTGTTGCTGGGCGACGATGCGCGTCTTGATGCTGGTATGGCGTGCCGCACTTTTCACGAGGCCGGTGCAGCCGATGTTCTGTTCGCCCAAAAGCTTTTGCAGTTTGCGGGCGGCATCATCATTGCCGATGGCGCCGAATAATTCAGCAGGCGTCTTGAGCGTGATCAGGTTGCGGGCGACATTGGCCGCACCGCCGGGCATGTAGCTTTCGCGGGAAAAATCCACCACCGGAACGGGTGCTTCCGGTGAAATGCGCGATACGCCGCCCCAGATGAACTGATCCAGCATCACATCGCCGACGACGAGGACACGGGTTTTCTGGGCGGTGGCCAGAATTTGTTTTGCACGTTTTAATTCAAGCTTGGTTTGAAACATAAGAAATTATTTTTTCTGATTCACCGCTGCTTCGAGCCCATCAAACCATTTTAGAGCCTTTGGACTCCAACGGTCTTCACTAACATTCCTTTTGATAACCAAAGCAGCTTGGTAAATACCTTTGCTAAAAACTCCGATTGTGATTTTTCCGCCGAGGCCACTTACGACCAGACTATTTCCATTCTCATAATATCCAATGCCATCAATATCGCACCATCGCAACTCATGATTTTTTGGCCAAAATGATTTGGCGAGAATACCGGCAGGAGAAATTAATGCCTTGGAAAAAAATGATTTAAGAAATAAAAAAATCCCGATTAAAAGCAAAAGCAAGAACCCCAATTGATAAGCAACAGGCATCTTATTTTCGGCGGAATACACGAATAAAGATAAAAAAATTACAAGCTGCAATGTCGCCCTTCGCATGGCTGTCGAAGTGCTTTTAAGAATAATTATATTGGGACGTTCTTTATCAAAAATGGCCTCAGATAAAGAAATGCGTCTTTGGACGTCATTGAATTGACGTTGCAATAAATGATTTAACAGATGCTCAATCACACACTTTAATTCAAAAATCCCGTCAACGGGCTGGTCGCGCTGGCGGTTTCGTTTTGCGCGCCAAGACCGATTTCATAAGCGGCGCGTCCAGCCTCGACTGCCAGCTTGAATGCGATGCCCATGCGGTTCGCATCCGAGGCGATGGCGATGGCGGTGTTCACCAGCACAGCGTCCGCGCCGAGTTCCATGGCTTCCGCAGCGTGGCTGGGAGCGCCGATGCCGGCATCCACCACGACCGGCACCGTTGCCTGTTCGATGATGATGCGGATTTGATCGCGCGTCTGGAGGCCGCGATTGGAGCCGATCGGCGAGCCGAGCGGCATGACTGTGGCGCAACCCACTTCTTGCAAACGTTTCGCCAAAACCGGATCGGCGTTGATATAAGGCAGGACGGTAAAACCTTCTTTGACCAGGATTTCGGCTGCTTTAAACGTCTCAATTGGGTCGGGCAGCAGGTAGCGCGGGTCGGGATGGATTTCGAGCTTCACCCATTTCGGCAGCCCGGCCGCGACGGCGAGGCGGGCGAGGCGGACGGCTTCCTCGGCATTCATCGCGCCGCTGGTGTTGGGCAGCAACAGATATTTTTTCGGATCAATGAATTCCAGGATATTGGCGAAGGGATCACCCTGGCCGCTTAAATCCGCCCGACGCAAGGCAACGGTGACCATTTCGGTGCCGCTGGCGGCGAGCGCATCGCGCATGGCTTCCGGGGAAGGAAATTTTCCAGTGCCCAGGATCAGGCGCGAATTGAATTTGCGGCCGGCGATCACGAGCGGTTTGTTTGAAAACGACATCAGGGATACTTTAGAAAATTCTGTGTGGTTGTCGAGGGGGGAAGCGCGCGGGCATGGCGGATTCAAATCCACGTCGAGTATGGCCTCATCCTCATCGTCGTCCTCGTCCTCGCCCTCGAATTTTCACCCGCTAGCGAGGACGAGGGCAACGATGAGAATGAGGATGATTTAGTAGCAGTGCTATTTGCAGACAGGGTACGAACACGTTTTTGCTTTCCGGTCCCGGGGATTTTTGGTTTAATAGCCAGCGCTCGAAAACACCGAGCTGCCGATCTGTCGATCGGCTTTAATTTTTTCGGGCTAAACGGAAATTCGCGTTTCCATCAAACTGTTTACAAAATATGAGTACTACTACCTTGCCGACTGTCTTATTGAAACCGGGCGAAGCCGACCGCATTGTCGCCGGCCATCCCTGGATTTATCACAGTGAAATTCTCCGGCTTACCGCACCGGTCACCGACGGTGAACTGGTTCAGGTCAAAGACCATCGCCAGCGTCTGCTCGGGGTCGGTTTTTTCAATTCCCGCTCCAAGATCAACGTCCGCATTCTGGCCGCAGACCGCGTGGAAACGGACGAGAAATTTTTTGAAGAACGCATCCGCGGTGCGCTGGCCATCCGCCAGCGGCATATGCCCGGCGCGACCTCATTCCGCGTTGTGAATGCCGAAAGCGATTTTCTCAGCGGTCTCATCGTGGACAAATACGAGGACGTGCTGGTGGTGCAGATTTCCGCGCTCGGCATGGACCAGCGTAAAACGCAGATCGTTGCTGCGTTGCAAAAGATCTTCTCGCCGCGCGCCATCCTGGAACGCAGCGATGTCGCTTCGCGCAAATTTGAAGGCTTGCAGGAATCCAACGGTGTGCTCACTGGCGCGTTGGAAGGCAAGGTTTCCGTCAACCTGAACGGTTTGAAATTTGAAACCGACATCGTCGGTGGTCACAAAACCGGGATGTATCTGGACCAGCAGGCGAATTATGAAGCGGTTTCCAAGTTCGCCAAAGGGGGACAGGTTTTGGATTGCTTCAGCTTTCTCGGTGGTTTCGGTTTGCACGCGGCCCGCGCGGGCGCGGCCCATGTTCATTTGCTGGATCAAAGTGCCGAAGCGATCGCGGCTTCGAGAAACAATGCCGTCGCCAATGGGCTCGCGGACAAATGTTCATTCGACACGATCAATGTCTTCGACTGGCTCAAAGCGAACACGGCGGTGAAACCGCACGAACGCGTCATCCCGCGGTTCGACCTGATCATTCTCGATCCGCCGTCCTTCACCCGCAACCGGGCTTCCGTGCCGGATGCGTTGCGCGGCTACAAGGAAATCCATCTGCGCGCGCTGAAGTTGTTGAAACCCGGCGGCACGCTGGCAACCTTTTGCTGCTCACACCATGTCAGCACGGAGTTGTTTCAAGACTCACTGTTGTCGGCCGCTTTCGATACGCGCCACATCCTGCGTCGTGTTGCGACCTATGCCCAATCGCCTGATCATCCGATCATCCCGATGATTCCCGAGACGGAATACTTGAAGGGTTTTGTCTTTGAGAAAGTACGGTGAAATGGGTTGCAAGTCTCAGGTTGAAAGTTACAAGTTAAACGTTGTGAGCAACTTTCGACCTCTGACCATCGCCAGAAAATGGTTGTGGCTTTTTCTGGCAGGATTTCAACTGGTCATCTTGGCCGGCGAGCCCGCTGCGCCATCACCCTGGAGTAAAATTGTTGTCATCGGTGCGAGTGCGTCGGCGGGATTCGTCTTGTCCGAACCGTTCGGCGGCACGAACACCACGAATTGCAAACTGCGTTTTTATCTGGACGCTGCCATCACTGCGCCGCACGCGCCGTTGAAAGATTTCTCCAGCGCGTTGTTGTTTTTAAGTCCAGTCGCCTTTTCGCAGCAGCAGATTGAGGCGGCGGTGGCGGCGAAACCGACGCTGGTCATCGGTGTGGATTTTCTGTTTTGGTCCTGTTATGGCGGCGGGCTTACGGATGCTGAGCGGCTGCAGCGTTTTGACGATGGGCTGAAATTACTCGGGAAATTTTCCTGTCCGCTCGTGGTGGGGGATATTCCCGACGCCTCGGCGGCGACGAACACCGGCATCATCAGTGCGGATCAGGTCGCCAGCGCCAAGGTGCGGGCGGCGGCAAATGCACGATTAAAGCAATGGGCGGCAGACCGTCCGCATGTCGCCATTGTGCCGTTGGCGGATTTCATGCGGAAGGTCGCGGCAAATCAAGCGGTGACGGTTCACGGCCAGAAATTTGCCGCAGGGCGGACGCGGGCGTTTTTACAGGAAGATCAACTACATCCGACCCCACCGGGCGCCGCGTTATTGACGATTGGGATTCTCGATGCGTTGGTGGCCAAAGACCCGAAATTTTCCACGAAAGATATCCGTTGGAGTCCCAAGGAAGTTTATCAACTGGGCTACCGTGCGGCGTCGGCGCATTAAAAATTGCCGGAAAACTGCCGTCACGTCACTGGCGAGGAACGTAAAAACGCAATGGCAGGTGAAGAGGGCAAGATTTGTCACTTTGGGGAGCGTGCATGATTATGCGTTATCGGCTTGACCCGTTTTGGCTTACCTCATAATTTATATCCGTAATGTTGAAAAACGGATCACAAGCTGTCATTCTGGTCGTCGCTGTAGTAAGCGGCGCCGTTGGTGCTTGTTGATTTAAAATTTAACAAGAACCCACGGCTGGAAACGGCTGTGGGTTTTTTGTTACCCTGGCCGCGCCGCCACAACCAAGAAAATACATGAGCAAGACAACTGAATCCGCCAAAGCGAAAACGAAATCTAACGCCAAACCGCGTGCCGAAGTCGGCCCCGCGATGTTCGGGCGGGACATCTTTGTGCAGGCCCTGGAGCGGGAAAACGTGGAGGTCATTTTTGCCTACCCCGGCGGCGCCAGCATGGAAATCCACCAGTCGCTGACGAAATCGAAGATCCGCACCATTCTCCCCCGTCATGAACAAGGCGGCAGTTTCGCGGCCGAAGGGTATGCCCGCGTCACCGGCAAGGCGGGTGTGTGCATGGGCACCAGCGGCCCCGGCGCAACCAACCTCGTCACCGCCATTGCGGACGCTTTCATGGATTCCTGTCCGTTGATCGCCATCACCGGTCAGGTGAGCCAGGCCATGATCGGCCGCGGAGCCTTTCAAGAAACGGACATGATCGGGGTCACCTTGCCGATCGTGAAGCACAGCTATCTGATCACGGACGTGAACGACATTCCGCGCATTGTGAAAGAGGCGTTTTATATCGCGCAAAGCGGACGTCCCGGCCCGGTGGTGATTGATTT
>DASYEY010000215.1:0-10553 GCA_036498725.1 Verrucomicrobiia bacterium
TTTATCCGATGGCTCAATTGGTTATCAAAATTATTATCCTGGCATTGGTGGTAATCCCACCTTGAGCGCCGGCGGCAACAGTGGCGGATATTCAGTCACTTACACCCTGCCGGACTCCAGCACGGGCTGGAGCCTGACCAACCTTACGGTTTATGGCGGTTTTGGTAACAACGCCCGCGATGAACTGAAATATCAGGTCCTTTACTCCACGGTTTCCGCACCCACGGTATTCAATAATTTGATCAACGTGGACTTCAATCCAACGGTTCCCAACGGCAGCGTGCAATCCTCCACGCGCACGACGCTGGTTCCGGTTACCGGCGTGCTGGCGCAGAATGTGTATGCCGTTGAAATCAACTTTTTTAACGCGGCTTCCGGCTCGGAGAATGGCTGGTCGGGCTATTCTGAAATTGTCATTGGCGGCCAACCTTCGCCTGACGTGCCAGTTTTATCGGCGAATATCACGCCGGGCGCGGCCGAAGATGTGGTGGGTGGCTCGCTGATCATGACGGCCAGCTTCACCGGTGCGACCAGCTATCAATGGTTGAAAGACGGTACGAATGTACCAGGCGCCACCAGTCCAACCTTGACGCTCAATAATCTGCAATTCTCGGATCAAGCCACGAACATTGGTTACAGCCTGGTGGCTTTCAACTCAGCGGGCAGCAATACGACTGCGTTTTGCAAAGTTTACGTTGATCCGGCGTCAGCAGCGGCCGGCAACGTGGTTACAGCTTATGCCTACCAAACTTCGCCGTCTGACGGCTTCAGCCCAACTTGGGATACCAGTATGTTGGGATCAAGTTTGATTGCCGGGCAGACCCCGCCCATCGTTGGCTATGATCAAATTGGGAATTTTTATGATCCCGATGTTGGAGTGCAAGCTAACAACCTGGCGGGCGGCCTGCCAGTGCTGACCGATGCCAACTATGGCGTGTTCGTCAACAGTGGCGCGCACCCGGCCTTTGCCACGGCGGGTCCCGGCGGCCCGGCACCGGGTGCCGGACAATATGTCATCTATCAGTTGGGCAACTACAGCCCGGATGCCAATGGGTATGACATCACTAACATACAGATCGCCGGTGGCTGGAATGACAACGGCCGGAGTTCTCAATTCTATACCATTTCCTATTCCACGGTGGCAAATCCGACGATGTTCATTCCGCTGGTGATCGCCACGAATGACCTCAGCTCGGGCAACACCATCGGCGGCGGCACCGGGGGCGCCGTGCCGGCGGGTGCGGGCATTCCGACCACTGTTCGAGCAACCTTCACACCTGCATCCGGGTTGCTGGCAAGTAACGTTTACGCCATCTACGTTGACTTCACGGTGCCGAATAGCGTTCCGAATGCCTATTCCGGCTACAGCCAAATCAGCGTGTTTGGCTCACCTTCGGCCTCGGCACCTTCCGCCGGTCCGGTGATTACCACCCAACACGAAGAAACGAACAATACCTGGGCGGTCGAAACGCCTAACTTGATCGCCAATCAATTGCCCAGCAGCTTTGGCGCGGGTGTCTTCACGGAAGAAGGTTGCAACGTCACCAACCTGACGGACGGACTGCTTGGCTTTGGCGCCGCTTTCGGTGCCAGCTGCGGTGACGACGGCACGGCTGTTCCCTGGATCATCTTTAATTCTGCCAACGGCTGGAATTTGACCAACATCGTGGTTTACAGCTTGTGGCATGATTATGGTCGCGACGGACAATATTATACCGTCAGTTACTCGACGTTGGCTGCGCCAACGACCTTCATTCCGCTGGCCACCGTGGCTTACAATCCGTTCGTGCCCCATGACGGACGGCCTTCCGGCAACCGGGTGGCGATCGCACCGCCCGTGGGCCAGACCACGTTCGGTACCAATGTGGCGGCGGTGAAGTTTGACTTCACGTCGCAAGGCATACAGGACTTCGGCTGGTCCGGTTATTCGGAAATCGTATTACAAGGTTCCGATCTGGCCGGGCCGCCGGTGCCACCGATACTTAATAGCCCGATCATTTCAGGTGGCAATCTGATCCTGACCGGCACGGGTGGCACGCCAAACACGGGTTATACCTGGCTGACCACGACGAATCTGGCCACGCCGCTGGCCAATTGGACGGTGAGCGTCCCCGGCACATTCGACAGCAACGGCGCCTTCTCGAATGCGATCCCGGTCAACACAGTTCAACCGGCCAGTTTCTTCCGGTTGCGCACGCCTTAAGTTTGGGTTGAAGCAGGGGTTAGGGGTTTGCCCGGAGAGCAAAAGCTCTCCGGGCAATTTACCAAAAGATATTTTTGATACGTTAGAATTGATTCGAAATGAAACTATTTAAATCAGGCAAAGTAGCCGGGACAAAAAGTTATATAAAAGCCGGCGCATTTACTTTGATTGAACTGTTGGTGGTGATCGCCATCATCGCCATCCTGGCGGCAATGCTGTTGCCGGCGCTGGCGAACGCCAAGAAAAAGGCCCAGGGCATTGCGTGCATCAATAATGTGAAGGAACTCACGCTGGCGGCGATCATTTATGCCGGCGACTATCAGGATGCGATTCCGATTAATAATGCGAGCGATAATGGCTGGATTTCTGGCAACGTAAGTTCGTTGCCGGGGGCGACGAACGTTGCGGACATTTACTCAGGTGTGTTGTGGCAATACAACAAGGCAGCGGCCATCTACCAATGTCCGGGAGACAAAGATCTGGTGATTGGTGCGGGGACGCCGCGAATACGAAATTATTCGTTGAATGGCATGATGGGCAACAATAGCGGGGTCGGTGAAGGAGCCCATGTTCATCCCAATGTCACGGAGCACATTAAATTCTCCTCCGTCATTGCCCCTGGTCCTTCAGACGCCTCATTCTTTATCGATGAGCAATCCAGCGCCTCCCTTTCCCAGACACCGAATACCGCCTCGCATAATCTGGCGAGCAGCATTGATGATGGCTATTTTGCCGTGGATGATGCGAGTGGCAATTCGTACCACGCCTATAATGATGCCCATTGGCGCAACGTTTTGTCCTCCCGCCATGGGAACTTTGGCCAGCTTTCTTATGCGGATGGGCATGCCGGAAAAATGAAATGGCTTGAGAAGGACACCCAGAATTTGCAAGGAATTGACGCTCTCTCCAAAGAGATCATCAACCGGGATAAACATCAACTATGGTCGAGCACTTACGCTTCTGGATCAATCCCCGGAGTGCCGTGGTAAGTGGGCGCCGGTTTGAAAATCGGGCGGCCGCTAAATCGTCCCCCTGCTTGTCGTCATCCTCGTCCTCGCATTGGTAAAAATTCGACGATAAGGCTGAGCCGGCGGTCAAAACCAATTGTTCGAATACGCCAAGGATTTTACATATTTCATGAAGTTGCAAAAGATGGTTTCGGCAATGACTTTCATTGTCGTGTTGTTAACGGGGCTGTTCGCGATCACGGCGTCGGCGGCCCTGTCACCGGTAAATTTGCGTAGTGCGTTGCGCGTGAACCCCCTCGGCATTGGCGATGTAAATCCCCGGCTATCCTGGCAACTGCAAGGCGATGGGATAACGCGCGGTGAAACGCAAAGCGCTTATCAGATTCAGGTTGGAACCTCAGCGGGCGCAGCGGATTTATGGGACAGCGGAAAAGTTTCCGGCAATGCAACCATGGATGTTTTATATGCCGGCCAGACGTTGACGAGTGGTGAACAATGTTACTGGCAGGTACGGGTATATGATGGCCATAATCAAGTTTCAGCGTGGAGCGCGCCCGCTCAATGGTCCATGGGATTGTTATCACCAGCAGATTGGACAGCGCAATGGATCGGTTATGATGCCGCCTACAATCCAACGCCAGCCCAAGCGACGAACAATGCGCTGTTCAATACTTCAGGATTGAACTGGATCAGTTATTCCGGGCAAACGGCGCAGACGAATATTTTCCAATCGTCGTTGCGGAAGACGATCATCTTGCCCGCCGGCCAGGCCATCACTAACGCGATCATGGCGCTTTATGCCGATAACGCGTGCGACGTTTTTGTCAATGGCCAGCCGATGACGAATTCGGCGGCGCGTTGGGAAGCGACCGCACGGATCACGGTGACGCCGTTTTTACACGCCGGGACCAATGTGGTGGCGCTGGCGGCAACCAGCAGTGATGCACAGGAATCCGCCTCGGTGATCGGCCGGTTGGTGGTACAATTTGCGTCCGGCAGCATCTCAAACATTGCCGTGGACACGTCGTGGAAAGCGGCGCAACGACCCACGGGAAATTGGACCCAGACCAATTATGATGATTCCGCCTGGGCAACCCCCGGCAGCGGTGGTACGCCGTGGGGGACACCCTCATTGAATGATAGTGCGCGGGTCCCGGCACCTTATCTGCGGAAAAATTTCACGGTGGGGAAAACGGTTTCCCGGGCGACGGTTTATGTGACAGCACTCGGTGCGTATGAATTGCGGCTTAATGGCCAAAAAGTTGGCAACGATGTGCTGACGCCCGGTTGGACTCAATTCACGAAGCGGGTTTATTACCAGACGTATGATGTAACGGGGATGGTGCAGCCGGGTGCGAATGCCATCGGCGCCATTTTAGGCGATGGTTGGTATGCCAGTAATCTGGCGTTCAAAGGTTCGCGGCTCAATTATGGCGGCACTCCGCGTTTTTTGGCCCAATTGGTTTTGCAGTTTTCCGATGGCACCACGCAGACCGTGGTCAGCGATGGTTCTTGGAAAGCGACTTATGGGCCGATCCAATGGGGAGATTTATTGGTGGGATCGGAATATGATGCGCGTCAGGAAATGCCGGGCTGGGACATGGCTAATTTTAATGACAGCGCCTGGTCGCCAGCTTTGACCGGTCTTAATGCCGTCTCGGGGGGCTATTCGAATGTGACGGTGCTGGTCAGGGGAATGGTGAATAATAATCAGCTTAATTTTGTGGCGGGTAACACCACGCTGGGGGGCGATCCGGCTTATGGGATCGTGAAAGTTTTGCAGCTTAATTACACCCTGGGGGGCACCAACCAGACTTCGACGTTCAGCGAAAATGCCACCGTTCAAATTGGCGGCGGCGGTCTGCCTTTGGTGATCAACCAGGCATATTACGGCAATGCCGCCGCTTTCCCTGGTCTCGGCGGATTATTGGTGCAGGCGGCGGTCACGGAACCTGCGCGTTGTCTGGAAACGCTCAGCGCGGTCAAACTTACTGAACCCAGCCCCGGTTGTTACACGTTTGATCTGGGCCAGAATATGGTCGGCTGGGTGCAATTGAACATCAGCGGCCAGGCCGGGGATCGGATCACCGTGCGCCATGGTGAAATGCTCAATCCCAATGGCACGATTTATACCGCCAATCTACGGGGGGCGGACGCAACGGACTTTTATATTTTTGGCACGAATGGCCCGGTGACTTTTCAACCGCGTTTCACCTTCCACGGCTTCCGTTACGTTGAAGTGCGGGGATTGACCGTGCCGCCGGCTTTAAGTTCGGTCACGGGCATCGTGGTCCATTCGGACATGCCGCGGACCGGGGACTTTGCCTGTTCCAGCCCGTTGGTGAATCAACTTTTCAGCAATATCATTTGGGGGCAAAAAGGAAATTATCTCGAAGTCCCGACGGATTGTCCGCAGCGTGACGAACGGATGGGCTGGACCGGTGACACGGAATTTTTTGTGCCGACTGCGGCTTACAATTATGACGTCCAATCCTTCTTCCGCCGGCATATGACAACGTTCTGCGAAGATGCACAGCAACCCGACGGTTCCTATGCGGTCGTGGTGCCGGATTTGGGCGCCGGTTATGGCGGTACCGCCTGGGGCGATGCCGGCTGGATCTGTCCTTACAACATGTATCGCGCCTATGGCGATACGAACATCATCGCCGATCACTATGCATCGTTCGTGCGGTGCGGGCAATTCGATGCCGCCCATGCCTCGAACTACATCATTGCCAGCCTGCCGGGTGATTTTGGCGACTGGCTGAACCTCGGCGGCGGCGCGTCATCACAAGTGATGGATACCGCCTTTTATGCGTACTATGCGCAAGCCATGTCGGAAATGGCCGCCGCCATCGGCAATAGCGCCGACGCCGCTGCCTATGCCAATTTGCACAGCAACATCGCAGCGGCTTTTGCCGGGTTTTTCAATCCAGATGGAACGTTCAAAGATGGCAGCAGCCAGACCGGCTACGCGCTGGCGTTCACCTTGAACCTTGTGCCGTCCGCGCTACGCCCGGCGGCGGCGCAACAATTCGCCAATTCCATCGCGCAATTCGGGAATCATCTGGCGACAGGATTTATCGGCACCCCACGGTTGTTGCCCGCGCTGCATCTGGCTGGCCGCGATGATCTGGCTTACACGTTGTTGCTGCAACAGACGTATCCGTCCTGGCTTTATCAGGTGGATCTGGGCGCAACGACGATGTGGGAACGTTGGGATGGTTGGACGCCCGGCGCCGGATTTCAAAGCGTGGGGATGAACTCGTTCAACCACTATTCATTTGGTGCGGTCGGCCAGTATTTGTATGACACGGTTGGCGGTATCAATCCCGTCAATCCGGGTTATCGGAACATTCTGATCCAGCCGGTGCCGGGGCTGGGACTGACCTGGGCCAAGACCAGCTATAACTCCATCCGGGGACCGATTGCCACGGCTTGGACCAATACCGGCAGCGTGTTTAATTTGCAGGTCACGATTCCGCCCAATACGACGGCGCAGATTTTTGTGCCAACGACCAATGCCGCAGCCATCACCGAAAGCGGCCTGCCTGCCGCCAGTTCGCCCGGCGTCACCTATGTCGGGATTTCAAATAACTGCGTCGTTTATTCGGTTGGCTCAGGGAATTATTTTTGGTCATCACCTTACGGAATCATTGTCCCGCCGTCGGTGATCATCACGACGACCAATGAGACTGGCAACGGCAGTGGCACTTTCTATCCCAGTTGGACGGTGGCGACCAATGGCAGCTTGATTGCGGGGGAGACTCCGAGCCTGGCCACGGGTAATTTCAGCGAGGAAGCGAATGGTCGTAACGTCAACTCGCTGACCGCCGGTGGCAGTTTGGGGTTGGCTGAAATCATGAATCCACCGAATTATCCGATCACCACCAGCACGAACTATGTGACCTGCGGCAATGGCAGCGGCGCCGGCTCAACGGTGATTTATGCTCTGCCAAATTCCAATCTCGGGTTTGATCTGACCAACATCACCGTTTATGGCGGCTGGGCTGACAATGGCCGGGATCAGCAGGCCTATACGGTTGATTATTCGACCGCGATGGCACCGAACACTTTCCACCCCCTGGTGATCGTCAATTATAATCCGTCCATCGGTAATAACCTCCAGTCCGCCACGCGGGTGAGTTTGACCTCATCCGTCGGTATTCTGGCGACGAACGTGGCGGCGGTTAAATTTGATTTTTCCAGTCCCGGTTCGGAGAATGGCTATTGTGGCTATGCTGGCATCACTATTTTTGGCACGCCGAGCCTGGCACCAGCCATGCCGGCAGCCTTGAATGCGGTCAGGGTGCTGCCGGACAGTTTTGTGATGAACGTCGGCAACCTGGTGGTGGGGCGGAACTACACCCTGCTCAGCACGACCAACCTGGCGGCGGCCAATTGGCAGCCGGAAATGAATTTTTCCGCCACCGCGACGACGGTGGCGATCACGAACGCCACCGCTTTTGCCACGCAAAAGTTTTATCGGCTGGTGGGAAATTGAAATGATTTAAGGGCGTGGCTGAAAATAAGCTGTAGCCAAATCGTCCTCGTGCTCATCGTCATCCTCGTCCTCGATTTTTTTAAATCCTGCGCTGGAATTGAATGGAGCTCCTTACGTCGTCACCTACGGGTCAATTGCATTGAGGGGCGAAGTCATTCCATCGGTTAAATCTTTTAGGAAACGGGGTGGCAGGTCTCAAGCTGGGGAAAACAAACATGAGGCCGAGGACGACGATGAGGATGCGCCCGGCTGCCGAAAGTCTTCTCGGCGGCAGCTTGACTTTAAGCGGACAGGCTGTTTTTTTGTCTGGGATAAATCGCAGCGATAAGATGATCGAAGCGCTGACGATGAGTGTGATTCGGATTATTCGTATGAGCCAAAAGCTTCGTATTTTGCATCTCGTTTCAGATCCCGCTGACGCTTTGAATGTGCGCAGCCTGTTCGCGCGCGATGGCTTGACGGTGGAAATTCAGACGGCGGACAGCCGGGAAACTTTTTTGCAGTTGCTCAAGGAACGCAAATGGGATTTGGTCCTGTCGGATTCCAGCCTGTCGGATATCACCGGCCTGGAAGCGCTCAAACTTGCGCGGGAGGAATTTCCCCTGCTGCCGTTCATCCTGATGTCGGAAAACATCAATGAAGCCGCCGCTGTTGAAAGTTTTGGGGCGGGCGCGACGGATTATCTGCTCAAAAGCAATTGCGAGAAATTGATTTCAGTGGTGCGCTGGGCCATGAGCGAATCCGCCGAACGTAATCGGCGCGAGGCGGCAGAAGAAGGCTTGCGCCGCAGCCAGCGGCGTTTTCGCGATTTGTTTGAAAATTCGCCGGACGCCATCTTCGTGGAGGATCACAGTGGCAATGTGCTGGATGTGAATGCGAGCGCCTGCGTCTTGCACGGGTTGACGCGCGAGCAGTTGATCGGCAAAAACGCCATCACTGACCTCGTGCCGCCAAGCCAGCGCGAGCTGACGCGGCTAAATTTTCAAAAATTGGTGGATGGCTCGCTGACTTCGGTGGTCGGCGAAAGTTTACGCGCGGACGGCTGGAGCGTGCCGATTGAAGCGCGGGTCGTCCGCATCGAATTTGAAGGCAAATCGGCATTGTTATTTCACGTCCGTGATATCAGCGAACGGCACGCCGCCGAAATGGCTTTGCGCAGTTCGGAAGCCTTGTTCCGCTCCGTCTGGGAAAATTCAGTGGATGGCATGCGGCTGACGGATGAAAACGGAATCATCATCGCCGCAAACGGCGCCTTCTGCCGGTTGGTGGGGTTGGCCCAGGAACAACTGGTGGGCCGTCTCTTCGATGATATTTATTCGGCGGAAATGGATCATGTGCCGATGCAGCAACGCTACCGCGATCATTTTCAAGCTGGTTCGCTGGAAGGCCAGCGCGAACATGAATACCGTTTGCACAACAACCGGCTGGTGGTGTTTGAGACCACGGATTTTTATGTCAAATCCAGCGGCAAACCGCGCCTGCTTCTGAGCCTGTTCCGGGATGTGACCGTCCAGAAGCGCCTGGAGGAGCAATTGCGCCAGTCACAAAAAATGGAGGCCATCGGCCAACTGGCCGGCGGGGTCGCGCATGATTTCAATAACATCCTCACGGTCATTCTGGGCCACGCCACGTTGTTGACGATGTCGCCGCTGGATTCAAAATCACAGTCTTCGGCCAATCAGATCAAGCAGGCGTCCGAACGTGCCGCCGGGCTGACGCGGCAATTACTGGCGTTCGGGCGCAAACAGATTGTCAATCCGCGGCCGCTGGACATGACCTTCATCGTTGGTGACATGGGCGAGATGCTGGGACGGTTATTGGGTGAAGACATCGCCCTGAAATTGGAGCTTTGCAAAACGCCGGCCGTGGTCGAGGCGGATTCCACGATGCTCGAACAGATCGTGTTGAATCTCTCGGTCAATTCCCGCGACGCGATGCCACGGGGCGGCACCTTGTCCATCCGGGTCAACCTCGTGGACGTGGATGTCGAACATGCGTGGCAATTTGCTGATGCGCGTCCGGGCCGTTTTGTCTGCCTGACCCACAGCGATACCGGCATGGGGATTCCGCCGGACAATCTCAAACGCATCTTTGAACCCTTCTTTACCACCAAAGCCTTGGGGAAGGGGACCGGTCTTGGCCTGGCCACGGTGTACGGGGTGGTTAAACAGCACAAAGGCTGGATTGAAGTCGAAAGTGAATTGAATAAAGGCACCGTGTTCCGCATTTTTCTGCCGTCCTCCAATGCCACGATGACCAGTTCCGATCCCGTCGGGGCGCCTGCACGTGTTCCGGTCAATCACGAAACCATTCTGGTGGTCGAGGATGAACGTGATTTGCGCGAAATTATCACCCGCACGCTCAACCGCCACGGTTACCGCGTCTTTCAGGCGGTGGACGGGCAGAATGCCTTGCAGATCTGGGCGGAATATAGGGACAAGATTGATCTGCTGTTCACCGACGTCATCATGCCGGGCGGTCTCAACGGCCGCGAACTGGCCGAACAGTTGCTCGTGGATAAGCCGGAGCTTAAAGTCATTTATTCCACCGGCTACAATGCCGACGCCCTCGGCAAAGATTTCCGGCTTGATCCGGATCTGAATTATTTGCAAAAGCCTTATCTGCCCAATGACCTGACCCGCATCATCCGCCGCCGGTTGGATGAAAAATAGGTGGGCAGTGCAGTGAATGTTGACTCCAAGATTTTAATGATACTAATTTGGACTTTTCGTCATTCGCTACATGAGGGAACAGACGTTTTATCGCGAATTCAAAGTTCGCTAAAGATATTCCATAATTTACTGCGTGTTGCGCAAGTAATTTGCATAAAACATCTATAGTGGGTATCCGGTCACCACTCCCACCGGAATTTTTTTGA
>DASYEY010000216.1:0-26316 GCA_036498725.1 Verrucomicrobiia bacterium
AAAACGCTCCGCCAGCGCCGGCAGGGAGAAACTGATCGCCAGAAAAATCCCGATCAGTGGAAAATAACTGTAACGATCAGCCATGGCCTGGCCGCCAACCTGCATAATGCCAATCACCGGCAGCAGCGTCACCAAAAACCAAAGCCAGCCAACGAGCAGACACGGATTGTTTTTGCGTTCCAGCCACGCCAGCAAAGAAATCCCCGTCAGGAAAGCCGCCGACTCCAACAGCCAGGTCCGCGCAATATGCGCCGGATAGGGATAAAACACCGCCAAATCCATCGGCCAGATCATTTTCCCCAGATAACTTGCGTAAGCTGTCACTACGTTTTCCAACCGGAGACTCATCGGCATATTAGCCAAAGATGATTCTGCGTGATGTTGGGCTAAAATAGTGATGA
This sequence comes from Verrucomicrobiia bacterium, assembly GCA_036498725.1. Lineage (GTDB taxonomy): Bacteria > Verrucomicrobiota > Verrucomicrobiia > Limisphaerales > UBA11358 > UBA11358. The sequence goes on from DASYEY010000216.1 coordinate 402, forward strand.
CGCACACGGCCAGCGAAAATGCCAAGAACGGGATTTTTTCCACCAACAACCAGCCGGCGGTTTTTATCTGCCGCCAGTCAAACGACCAGCGTTTCAGCGGCCAGAAATCCAACAGGAACATCACGACCGGCAGTGTCACCGGCATCGCTTTCGACAACAGCGCGAGCGCAAAAAAAAGCAGGGCCAAAATATAATCGAACGTAAAACCCCGTGAACCCGCGGATGAATCGCCCATTTTTTTTTGCACGTAGTTCGCATAACTCATCAAGGTGAGCAGCGTAAAAAAGGTGCTCAAAACGTCCTTGCGCTCGGCGACCCAGGCCACCGATTCGACATGCAGCGGATGCCACGCAAATAGCGCGGCGACGAACGCCGACGGCCAGAGTTTTTGGGTCAGGCGAAACAAAAGCGCAAACACCAGCGCGGTATTCACCGAATGAAATAAAGCGTTGATCAAGTGATGGCCGGCGGGATTCAAACGGAAAATATCGCAATCCAGCATGTGCGACAGCCACGTAAGGGGATGCCAGTTGGCCGCGTGCGCGCCGGCAAACGCCCATTTGAAGCCCGTCCAACTCAAACCTTGATTGACAATCGGATTTTGCGTGACGTAGTCAGGGTCATCAAAATTGGTGAATTGGTTGGAAGTCACCGGCAAATAAACCAGCAGCGTTAAAAACGCCAGCAACAATCCAATGGAACGCGGTCGAAACATGAGGGGTTTTAAGCAATTTTTGGGCGGGAATAAAGATTATTGAAGATAAGAACGAGCAGCTCGTCCACTTGGACGGCACCGCGATGTTCCTACTACAAAAAAAAGGAACCCGGATTGCTCCGGGTTCCGTGAAAGTGCTCAAGCCAAACAATTATTGCGAAAGAACGGCATTGGTGTGGCCGCTATCCGTCAACTGATTCGGGCAAGTGGGAGCAACGGATACCGCGTTGATGATGTAAGTAGGTGTTCCCGCCGATTGCGACAATGGGCAAAGCGGCATGACTGAACCGGAACGTCCAAGATACGGAACCAAATCCGAGCTGCCTGGCGTGACGGAGGAGGCCTGTCCTTTTTCCAAGGCCCATTGCTGCTTGGCACCGTCAATGACGCGAAGGTTGTTGATACAGGCATTCGCTTGTGCGGTTTGACGGGCTTTCACGAAGTTCGGAATCGCGATCGCGGCCAACAGACCGATGATGGCCACGACGATCATGATTTCAACCAGGGTGAAACCACCATTTTTACGGATGTTTTTGATTGTTTTCATTTTAACTGTTTCTTTCCATTGATGCGGTGGAACAGAACAGTAGGCGGGTTATGATGATTACATTTTTGTTCCCTTAATTGCCTACTGAAACCGCACGATCCCATCTAGCAGTTACGATGCCAACGCTGTCAAACCCTAAAACCGGAATTGCCCGAAGCATTTCCACACTAATGTTTGACCGAATACTAGCATAAAAAGCCAAATTTCGCCTTAATCAGGCCTTTTCACCTCATTTAACCCGCAAAATAAGACAACCCATCAAAGGACAACCGCCCAGAATTAAGACAAACCCGGGGTCCTTCTCTCCATATTCAAGCGAAGTAGCCCCAAACGGTGAGGCAATCGTTGCTTCTCTTAAAGTGCTATTTGCCAAATAATACCTATGCTCATAAATAAAAGAGCCCGAATTGCTTCGTGCTTGAGTACCGGTCTTTCGTCCTTAATCAATCACTGCGGCAAGACTGCGTTATGTGTATTGGTATCCCAATTGGAACAGACGGGAGCCATGGATAACGCATTGATAATATAGGGCGTTTTACCAATGGGACACGTCGGCATGACTTTTCCACTATGTCCCAAATACGGCACCAGGTCCGCAGGTGTCGGTATGGTTGATGATTGCTGGCCTTGTTCCAAGGCCCACGTTTGCTTCGCGCCATCAATAACTTTAAGGTTATTAATACAGGCATTGGTTTTCGCTGTTTCCCCGGCTTTCAAGAAGTTCGGGATTGCCATCGCCGCCAACAGGCCGATGATCGCCACAACGATCATGATTTCTACCAGGGTGAAACCGGATTTGTGGCCGGTTTTGATTGTCTTCATGTTAACTGTTTTCTTTCAGGATTGCGGTGGAACAAAACAGTCGGCGGGTTATATATGAGTACATTTTTGTTCCATTAATTGCCGGCTGTAACCGCACGGCGATGACTTCAACTCAGGTCAAAGCCATCACCACTCAGTTTAAAGCCTCGGAGAAACGAGAGTTGCCATATTGTTATCCCATCTGGTTTTATAGCTTTTAAACAAAAAAATAGCTCTGTGGCATGGCCGAGGCGATGGGGGATGAATATATTCGAGCGAAGTCATGCTTTGTGCACCGGCTTTGACGACTACGCCCGCACAGTGGAGCGTGGAGCATTGCTCCACTCGGTGCTCGCTCATTTCGAAATAGCTGCGGTTTTTATTGAATGGTTCCAGAAGCTCATTATTGTCGGGCTTCGCCCGGTAAACGGCCCGCCACGGTTTTGACAATCAGCATAATTCGTTTAACTTGGCGGCTGGATTTTCCAGCATGAATTTGAACGAACAGATGACGCAATTGGCCCGGCAAGCCAAAGCCGCCTCACGCGAACTCGCCAAGTTGACCACGGCGGAGAAAAACGCCTGCCTGCTCGCCATGGCGACGGCACTGGAACAAAACGCCACGGCCATTAAGGAGGCCAATGCCCTCGACATGGAATTCGGCGCCCGCCAAGGCCTTTCCGCCGCCATGCTGGACCGGCTCAAATTGGATGACAAACGCATCGCCAGCATGGCGAAAGGATTGCGCGAAGTCGTCGTCCTGCCCGATCCGATTGGGAAAATTCTCGACGAACGCACGCGCCCGAATGGCCTCAAACTGCAAAAGATTTCCACGCCCATCGGTGTGGTCGTCATCATCTACGAATCGCGTCCAAACGTCACCGCCGACGCCGCAAGCTTGTGTTTTAAATCCGGCAACGCCACCATTCTGCGCGGCGGCAAGGAAGCGTTAAACTCCAACCAGATCATTGCCCGGACGATGATTGAAGCCGGCAAAGTTGCCCATCGCGGTTTTCCTGAGCACGCGATCCAGGTCGTGCCCACGCCTGACCGCGAAGCCATTCCGATTCTCTTATCCCTCACGCAATACGTTGACCTCTGTATGCCGCGCGGTGGCGAAAGCCTCATTCGCGCCGTGGCCGATTGCAGCAAAGTTCCCGTCATCAAGCATTACAAAGGCGTCTGCCACGTCTTCGTGGATGCGGAGGCCGATCTGAAGATGGCCGGGGAAATTGTGTTGAATGCGAAAGTGCAACGCCCCGGCGTGTGCAACGCCGCCGAGACCCTGCTCGTGGACAAAACAATCGCCGAAAAATTTTTGCCGTCCATAGCCCAGCAGCTCGCGGCAAAAAACGTGAAGTTTTTCACCGACGATGCGTCCCGCACGATCCTGAAACCTTTAACCTTGAACCTGCAACCTGCCGCCGAACAAAACTGGTTCACGGAATACATGGACTACATCCTCAACGTCCGCGTTGTGGACGACGTTGCCGCTGCGATTGACCACATCAATCATTACGGCTCTGCCCATTCGGACAGCATCGTCACCCAGAACGAAGCGCACGCGAAACGTTTTCTCGCCGAAGTGGATTCCGCGGCCGTGTATTGGAATGCCAGCACCCGTTTCACCGACGGCGGCGAGTTTGGCATGGGCGCAGAAATCGGTATCAGCACTGACAAGATCGGCGCCCGCGGCCCGATGGGTCTGGAAGAACTGACGAGCTATAAATGGCTCGGCTTCGGTAACGGGCAAATCAGGAGCTAACTCAGACCAGGCCACTTGTGAATCCTGCTGAACAAGCCAAATTCATCCGGGCGCAAATGCCGGCCAACGGCCTGTTTGCCGGGCTCGACTGGCGCACGTCGCCCACCCCCTTCCCGCTCGGCGAACCACTCGCAAAGGAAATCGAAGCGCTGGGCCGCGTGTTGCTGCAATTTTATCGCGCCGTCAATTTGCTCTATCGCAAGAGCATCGAAGGCAAACAACCGGAGTGGGTGGCTCGCTGGCTTGATCTGGGCAAGCCGCCGGAATTGATTGAATGGCAACGCTCTCTGGCCTTCAAAAATGAAGTGCCGCGCGTCATCCGTCCGGACATTTTGCTCACGGAAAATGGCATCAGCATCACGGAACTGGATTCCGTTCCCGGCGGCATCGGCCTGACCGCCTGGTTAAATCAAACGTATTCCACGTCCACCCTCCAGACTCCGGCATCAAAAATCATCGGCGGCGCAGAGGGAATGATCCGCGGATTTGAATCCATTTTTGGCAACGCCAAAGAGATCCATATTATCGTCTCGGCGGAAGCCGCCACTTACCGGCCGGAAATGATGTGGTTGGCGGAACAGTTGAATCAGCGGCGACCTTCAACCTTCAACCTTCAACCTTCAACCTTCAACTCATTTGCCGAAGGTGACGCGGTGTATCGTTTCTTTGAGCTGTTCGATTTGAAAAACGTTGAAAATGCCCGGCAAATTTTTGAATTGGCCGCGGAAAAGAAAATTCAACTGACCCCGCCGCCGAAGCCGATCTTCGAAGAAAAAATGCTGTTCGCGCTGTTGTGGAACCGGAACCTGCAACCTTTCTGGCGGCAGGAACTGGGGGAAGGTTTTTTGGCACGGTTAAAAAAGGTGATTCCCTATACCTGGCTGGTGGATCCCACACCGCTGCCACCGCAGGCGGCGATTCCCGAATTGAACCTGACCGATTGGGCACAACTCAAAACCATGTCGCAGAAGGAGCGTGATCTGATCTTGAAAGTTTCCGGCTTCTCCGAGAATGCGTGGGGTGCCCGCGGGGTTTTTCTGGGCAGTGATCTGCCGCAGGAAGATTGGAGCAAGGCCGTGGATGCCGCGCTGGCCAATTTCGAAACGTCGCCCAGCGTCTTGCAACGTTTTCATAAACCGGCTTTGGTGGATGCCGCCTGGTTTGATTTCACGAAGAACGAACTCATCCCGATGAAAGGCCGGGCGCGCTTGTGTCCGTATTATTTTGTCGCCGGCGAAAATGACTCTGCCCGGCCAACCCTTGGCGGCGTGCTGGCAACCATCGTGCCGGCGGATAAAAAAATCGTCCACGGCATGAGCGATGCAATCATTGCGCCCTGCATGATTTAGGGCATTTTTATTTAAATGGACATGAAGTCCTGTGAATTGACAGCGCCATAAAGCAAGCCCGTCTCATACACTCGACAAAATTTGGCCTGCCGCCAATAAACGGGCGCGAAATTTGTTGAGGTTTATCTTCTGCACCGACACGCCTTCGGTTAACGCCTGGTCAGCGGCGAAGGCCGCAGATTCGCTTAAAATCATGAAGACCGGCTCCATCCGCACGGAAGCAAAGGCGACATGCGTGCTGGAGACGCAAAAGGTCACCAGCAAATTTTCGCACTCGTCCGGGCGGGGCGTAATGGCACCATATGGTATGGGATACGGCCGATTGATATCGTGCACCAGAAACCCGCCTTCATGGATCACCACCCCATCCCGAACCAATCGCTGGCAAACATGTGAATCCAGCGAGTAACTTCCCAAGCCAATGGAATCAAGCCCTGAACCGGGATGCTCGCAATGTTGTTGATCAATCACATAGGCTCCCACCATGCGGCGTGCCTCGCGAACATATAACTGTGTGGGCCAGCCGCCATTGTCCTTGAATTCATCTTTTGGCAGCCCCCATTGCGATATTTCGCGGCGCAACCATTCCGGCAATCGTTCCCCCGTCCGGAGATAATAGAATAAGCCGCGTTGGTAATCTTCATGCGCATGCCAGATCCGGGCGCGCATCGGCCAATCACCTTTGGCATATTGTTCCGCACCGCCAGGAATATAATCCGTGGAGATAAAACCGGCGTTATTCACATCCGTTTTGCCGCGCATGAGGTTGGTGATCTTCAATAATCGGGGCGCCGGATATCGCCGTTCGTGGCCGTAATTAAAATAAAGATCGCCCGTCCACAATGGTTCGCCCACCCGCTCCAGAGAATCAAGGTAACGAAAGAATAACTCGTATTGTTTCGGATCATAATTCGCCGGCGGCGCGATGGGAATGGGATCGTCTTTGGTAAGACACAGACGAAAATTGTACGCTTGAATCACGGGGTTTTGGCTGCCCTCCGGCGCCAATTGCGTACCAGCTACCAACGGAATCAATCCGCTCGCGGGATCTCCCAGACGTACAAAAGGATCAATCTTAAGAATCTTGTTTTTTTGCCGGCCAGTTTTACCAGCTTTGGCATCGGTCATGGGCGGCGTATAGCGGACTCCCGCCAATTTTTCGCCATATTCAGCGACACCTTCACGATCCGTGCGATAACGCACACCCGCCAGCGCCAATAGGTCGCCCTCATATGAGCAGTCCAAAAACATGCCCGCGGTCACCGTCATAAACCGGGCTTCCAATGGCATCGCCGATGGCGCGCCCCGGGGATCCACCGGCGCTTTATCCAGGGTTATCGAACGCAGACGACGGTCATCCATTTGGGCCCGCGAAATTCTTGCCTCACGCACCACCTCAATGCGTTCCTTCGCCAGCATTTTTTCAAACAACATTTCGGCCACGTGTGGCTCAACACTCCAGCCGTTATGCTTGATGCCGGCAGCCGTGTAATAATCACGCACTTGTTTGAAATATTCCCCGGTCAGGCCGCCGATCGCAGACGCGCGCCCATAATCAATCCACCCCAGACCGGCGGCGGTCAAGCCACCGACATGCCGGGTGGGCTCGACAAGCAAAACAGAACGGCCCAGCCGGGCGAGCGTGATTGCTGCCATGATCCCGCCGGAATTGGCGCCATAAATACAGACATCAACTTGCCGCCGGTCTGATCCATTAGCCGCCAACACTGGCCGGCAAAATAACGCCGCCCCCAAAAGTGAAGTGGCTTGGATGAATTTTCTCCGGGGCATCATGCCGGAACCAGTTAAAGCCGTCCGGCGACCTGACAGGTTTTGCATAAGTTGTGAAAGGCGCACGTTGTCAAGGATTATGCCGCAAGTCACTTCGTAGGTTCATATGACTATATTCCGGCCGGAGGTTGGCGGAAAGTAAAAGAACTCTGAAAACCAAACGTTTCATTTTTACCGACATGGTCCGCAAGCCATGGGCTTTTTTGCCGATGTCGCTTGACGACCTCTGCGGCCGATTGCCCGCCATTTATTCGGCAGTCGGTTTAAACCGTTTAACCGCAATCTCTGGCGGCATATTTATATTTTTGGCCTCGTCCACCCCGCCCGCCGCCGCCGCCAATAATCCATTGGCAAAAATCCCCGGCGACCGGTTCAACGCGAAAACCGACGGCATCAAGCTGGAAGCCTGCGATGAAGGCGGACAAGATCTTTGCGCCATTCACAATGGCGATTATGTCGTATATCAGAATTATGATTTCGACAGCGGTGTGGCTGCTTTCAAGGCCCGAATCGCGACCAAAAATCACGGCGCCATCGAAATCCGGCTGGATAATTTGAAGGGGCCGCTCCTCGGCAAGTGCGACTTTGATAATACCGGCGGCTGGCAGGATTGGCGCGATGTCTCCAGCGAAGTTGACAATTCCCAGGCGGGCGTCCGCGACATCTACCTGATCTTCCGTGGCAACTCCACCAAGTCGCTGGTCAATCTTAGTTCCTTCATCTTCTTAAAATCCATCACGACTGATACCAACCCGGTCACCCTGGCGTTTCCCGATCGGAACGATGTTGTGGATGGCAGACCGCAAGCAACCAATGCCTGGGGGCTGCCAGAAGCAGGATTTCACAACACGGTTGAAAGTGTGACCGACAAGATAAACTGGAAGACGGATGGCATGAGTCTGGCCGATGATGAAAAAGGAAACTGGATTCTATCCAGCGTGGGTACAAATTTTGCCACGGCCTACACTCCGGATGCGTACATCAATCAGACCGATACTGGTGGTGAATGGCGCTCGCTGGCCGAAGCTTCCCTGTCGGCGGAGATTATTCCCGGTGTCACCAATGCCCGCCCGAGCATTGGGTTTACCTCATCCGATTTGAAACGGGCGGTGTATGTGACGCTGAATCCTGCCGCTAATACCATTGAAGTATGGCGCAGACTCGCGGACGATTCCCTGACGAAAATAAAACGGTTTTCGTGGCCGGCCATTTCATCAACCAAAAATGCGGCGCTCCGGACTGGTGAAAAATACCGGCTCCAAATTGACTGGTCGCCTTATTCCAACGGAATGATTGTGCAGCTTGAGAATGAGCATGGCGATCAAATCGCCAATTTTCGGACAGTGGTTGATCTTCCCGCTGCCCGCCATCCCTTCGTTGCCTGTTCCGGTGGACCGGCGCGATTCAGTGCCGTTCGATTTGACCCGACGCTCGACAGTTGGAATTTTCGCTGGGAATGGAGAAAGACCCCAGTGTTGACCGCCGACGTCTGCAACCCGGCGGTGTGGAAATGGAAAGATGGCAACTATTACATGATGTGGCGCAAATTCGGCCAGGACACCTATCATGGGATCGCGGTCTCGACCAATGGAATCGCCTGGCGACGCCTCAGCGACACCGTATTGAAGTGCACCGGGGACATGAACGTACTGATGAATCCGTTCAATGACGGTCTGGTCTATGTCACTCCCGGCGGAAAAAACATGCCTTGGTTTGCCAGTGACGGTTCCAGCCAATTCACCATCTGGAAGGACACCGGGTTGACGGTGGGAAATATTTTCGGGAACAGCCGGATTCAGGAAATCGTTGACACAAAACAATATGCCCAGTTGTCACCGATCAATTTCGCCGGCCAAAAATACCGGTTCATTGCCTTCACGGAAAATTGGACGGACAATCCCCGTCCGCACACGGTCGTGCTGCTTTCCAATACCTTGACCAACTGGGTGTTGGCGGATCCCAATCCGGTGATCCCGCCCCGCTCCGATTTCTGGGGTGAGAAAGGCAGCGCCATTGGATCAGCCATTCCCCTGCCCGACGGCAGCATCCTTCTGGCCTCATGTTCCTGTACGGATGCAGGCTATACCGGGGCGCCCGAACCCAGCAACGTTTCGGTCATCGTAGATGGACGGCAACCGTGGAAAGTCCTGCGTCTTGGCATCCTTCCCGATGCGCCGGTCTCCCGCGAAAAAGTCTGGTACCAAGGCCCCAATTTCGGCACGGCCTTCTACTATGAACGAGGCTCTGACACACTCTTCTACTACGGCGGCTTTCATGATTACACGATCGGCATGATGCGGGTCCAAAATTTTTCACGATCCAAACTATTCATGTCGAATCAAGCCATTCGTTGAGATAAAGGCCGGCGGACCGGCTTAACGGTTAGACAAAAAATATATGACCTGGGTTTATTTGCCCTTAATATGACCAATCTCTCCTTGCTTGAAACGGGGTTGTTGTTTAAGAAATCCCTGTGATCCCCATTCAATATGTCCTTTGCCTGACACTGGTTTTTCGGTGTTTGGCAGTCTGGGGGCAGAATGCTTCCCAACCGGCGGACTTCAATGCCCGGCTGTGGCAGGCCGAAGACGGCTTGCCGAATAATATTGTCCAGGCCATCGTCCAAACCCGCGACAGTTACTTGTGGATCGGCACGCGCGAAGGACTCGCCCAGTTTGATGGCGATCAGTTTCATCTGGTGGACCTCCTGCCCCAATCATTTCAACCCTCCGTGACGTGCCTGCTGGCGGACCCGCAAGGGGATTTGTGGATCGGCACCGAGGGATTCGGCAGCTTCTGTTTGCGTGATGGAAAAATGACTCGTTGCAAAATGACCGGCGGCAACGACAACTATGATGTCACGGAAATCCAACAGAGCAGCACCGGGACCATCTGGTTCGGAACTTCCCGCGGCATCTACCGTTGGACGGGCAAGGAGTTGGCAAAATTGACCGGCTTCAAAAATCAACAAGCCAAATTTTGTGCGGATAATACGGGCAAAATCTGGCTTTGTGATGGCAGTTTGAAACAGATCGATCCCCCGGAGGCCAAGCCGCCGACCATCGCCAATGGCCTGCCCCGGTCTGCCCGTTCATTTTATTGTGACGCGCAGGGTACCTTTTGGATTGGCACGGATTATGGCACGGCCAATAGTTTGATTCAGGTCAAGGACGGTGTTACGACCAGCTTTCACAAAGAAGTGGGACCGGCGGGATTTGTCAGCGTCATTTTTCAGGACAGCCTGAGTGACTTGTGGATCGGTTCTTATTCCGGATTGAGCCGGTTTCTGGACGGAAAATTTATTGGTTTCCAGTCTTCTTACCGGACCTACTGCGTTTATGAGGACTGGGAACATAATTTGTGGGTCGGGTCGGAAGAAGGTCTCACTCGGTTGACCCCCAAGAAGTTCAAGAGCATCACCACCGCCAATGGATTATCCCTGAACACCGTGGTCTCCATCTGCCAAAGCCGGGATGGTGGCGTCTGGATCGGCACTTGGGGCGGCGGAGTAAATCATTATCTGGACGGGCGCACCTCGTATCTAAACCAGACCGATGGACTGAAGTCAGACTACATCATGGGGATCACCGAGGCAAAGGATGGGAGCCTCTGGGCCGGTACGGATTACGGCGGTCCGCTACAGCATATTCAAGACGGAAAAATCACCATTTACGGGCGTGATCAAGGCTTCAACAACTTCGCCACCGTCGCCTTGTGCGAAGATGAAACCGGACGCCTTTGGATCGGCGGCCGAAGCGGATTGGACATCTGGAATGGAACCAACTTCACCCGGTTCACCACCAAGGATGGGCTCAGCAATAACAGCATCAATGCCATTATCAAAGGTTCGGGAAATGATATGTGGATCGGAACCGATGATGGCCTGACCCGCTGGCATGACGGAAAATTTGAAAACCTGGCCGCCCAAGACCAACATCTACGCATCCTGATTTTATCCTTGTACCAGGATGCGAACCAAACGTTGTGGATCGGCACCAAACGGCAAGGTTTGCTGCGACTACACGATGGCATGGTGAATGAATTCAACCGGGGGAATGGGTTATTCAGTGATGCCATCTATTCCATCCTCGAAGACGATCATACCAATCTATGGCTCAATAGCAGCCGGGGCATCTTTCGGGTTAATAAACAACAGATTCAATCGGTCGTCGCCGGTCAGGAAGAGCTGGTTACTTCCATCAAATATGGCCGGGCCGATGGCATCGTGGCCAGTGGCCAGTTCCGGGATGTCACCCAGCCGGCCGCCTGCAAAGACCTCAAAGGCCGGTTGTGGTTTCGCACCACCCGCGGTGTGGTCACAGTGGACCCGGAATCCATGGCCATCAGCCTCCAACCGCCGCCGGTCGTCATTCAAGAAGTCACCGCCAACAATAAACAAGTCGTCGCAAAAAAACTCAACACGAGCATTCCTCGACAAATCATCATCCCGCCCGGCCCGGGCAATTTGGAGATTAACTATGTAGCGCTCAGCTATAGGGCGCCGGAAAAAAACCAGTATCGTTACCGGCTGAGCGGAGTGGATAATGGCTGGATCAATGCCGGAAACGGCCACATCGCCAGATATAATAACCTGCCGCCGGGAAAATATCGGTTCCAAGTAATCGCCTGCAATAATGACGGCATTTGGAATAAGGAAGGGCAGACCTTGGAACTGGTCTTTCAACCACACTTCTGGCAGACGTGGTGGTTCCTTGACTTGATCAGCGGGGTGGTCATCGGCCTCGTCGCCGGTATCGTGCGCTATATCACCCGCCGGCGCATGCAACGCAAATTGATCCAGTTGGAGCAACGGCATGCCGTTGAACGGGAACGGGCGCGTATCGCTCGCGACGTCCATGATGAATTGGGCAGCAAACTGACCCAGATTTCCTTCCAGGGAAGCATCGCGCAATGCAGCTTGGAGGATCCGGAAGAAACCCGGCGGCAGATTGAAAAGATGTCCGCATCCGCGCGCGAGGCGGTCTCTTCCCTGCAAGAAATCATCTGGGCCGCCGATCCCGAAAATGATTCCCTCGAAGGCATGGTGGGCCATCTAAGCCATTATGCGACGGAATTTTTTGGGGTCAGCGGCATCAACTGTGAAGTCGTGGCACCGGAACATATTCCAGACCGGCAGATTCCGGCCGTGGTGCGCCACAATCTGTTCCTGGCGATGAAGGAAGCCATCAACAATTCCGCCAAACACGCGCACGCAACCCGCATCAATATCCGCATGCTCATCCGGGAAGACCTGTTGGAGATTGTGATCTCGGATAACGGCACCGGATTCGCGACTGAGGCATCCACCACCCCCGCCAATCATCATCGCTCAAAGCGGACCGGACACGGCTTGATTAACATGCAGGCGCGCTTGAAAGCCATTGATGGCCGTTGCGAAATCAGCAGTGAAGCCAGCCAGGGAACGACCATTCGTTTCCTGATGCCGTTGAAATCGGTTGATGCGTAATATGTTCATATGAATTTCTATTCCTGCCCACCCGGCGTAGATTAGACCAAAATCTATGCCACTCACTGTTTACGTCGTTGAAGACGACGTCAATCTCTCGGAAAGCATCCACCGGTTCATCAACTTGAACCCGGATTTCAGCTGTCCGTTCGTTTTCTCCTCGGGAGAAGAATTGCTGGAGAGCGAGTTTGACCCCCGCCCGGACGTCGTGTTGATGGACATCAATCTGCCGGGCATGACCGGCATTCAGTGTGTCCGGCAACTCAAACATAAACTGCCGGAAGTTCAAGTGATGATGTTGACGGTTTATGAGAACAGCAACCGTATCTTCGAAGCATTGACTGCGGGCGCCAGCGGCTTCCTGGTCAAAAATACGCCCCCGAAACAATTGTTGGAAGCCATCCGGGATGTGGCCAACGGTGGGGGGCCGATGTCCAGCCACATCGCCCGCAAATTAATCCAGTCTTTTCAACCGGTATATCAAGGCGCCTCCCCGGTTGAAAGCCCGACTCCCCGGGAAGAGCAGATTTTAAAATTATTGGCCAGCGGTTTTGCCTACAAGCAAATCGCCGCGGAACTCAACCTGAGCATGGGCACGATCCAGACGCATATCAGCCGCATCTACAAAAAGCTGCATGTCAATTGCCGGACCGAAGCCGTCATGAAATACCTCGATACCACAGGTTCCAACCCGCGCACATTCTCCCGCAGTGATGTTTAAAAAGTGTCAGCCCGTCACACGCAAAGTTGGAAAAACTTCTTTGGTTTAAATCCGCCGGCGTATTACCAACCGCGGCCGGAATTATTTTCTGAACATGCGTAAACTGAGGAATTGTTTCATTTTGCTGCTGACCGGCGTAGTTGTTTCAGCCGTCACAGTTGCCGTTCCATTTTGATTCAACAGAATTGCGCCAGCCTTTGTGCATTCGCCATTTGTGCACCACATGGTCAAATCATCGGAAGACACCACTTGATAGCTTATGTCCGCCGGAGGCGGATCGGGCCGGGTATATGTCAGTGCGAAATATCCGTTGGTATCCTCGCCGAAAGTGCAGATGGGATTCGTGATCACCTGCAATGGATTTAAGCCCAGGGCATATTTGATAATATTTGGCACGCCATCGCCGGACGGATTCGCGGCCTCACCCGCTACGGATAAATTCCCGGCATTTGTGCCAAAATACTGGAGCTTCCAGGCATTCATTGGAATATCATCAATGACTATGTTGGCGTTGGTAAGAGCACCAGCCATGTAGCTTGCATTTGGCACCAATGAAATTGTGACCGTCTTGACACCGACAGGCGCGGAATTCGTCAGCGGAACGATGTTAATGTTTGTTGCCGCGACTCCAGGCGGCAACGTGATGCTGGTTGGCAAAACTGAATAATCCGTTCCATTCACTGCGGTCCCAGTGATATTCAAACTGATATTCATTGTATTATTGGTATTGCCCGTGCGATTGATGGTGATCATCGCCGTTTGTGGACCATACCGGGACGCCCGGCCGTCGGCGGCCCACAAATTGACCATTGGCAAACTGTCAACGAATTCCACGGCGTCGGCAATGACGTAGCCAGTGGTACCGGTGTTGCGAACGCGCACATAGCCATTCGTACCAGCATTAAAATTTGTCGTCAGCAGCAAATTCCACTGCCCGCCCTGCTGGGTTTGGTTCACTAAAAATGTATTGGTGCCGTTCGGGTACCCCACATCAATCGGCGTATTAGCGGAGCGATTGGCATTTACCGCCCAGCGGGCGTAAACTTGATACTGGCCCGCTTGCGGAAGGTTCGGCCGGAAGGTCACGCTATCAATGCCCTTGTTCGCATCGCCATCATGCAGATAATCAGGGCCGTAAAACCCGGTGGACGCCGAGCTGTTGGTCCAAAATCCGGTAATGGTCACGCCCGTCGCATCTGCGTTATCAACGATGATCGCCGACGTACTATTGGACATAATACTGGTTCCAAGATTCTGCGCGTCCATGACCAACTGATTTTGCAATTTTGTCACGTTAACCTTCTGCACTGTCACCCCGTCATCCATGGCAATACTGGCGGCCGTGCCCGCCGCCTGGCTCAAAATCATAAACGCTGGTTCCATACGGATGGAACAAAAAGCAATGTGCGACGCCGATAGACTCCACGGCACGAGCAAGTTCGAACACTCGTTCGTTTTGGAAACCAGTGCGCGATAGGCAACGGGATACGGCACGGTAATGTCACCCCGTGCCGACCCCTCATTTACCACCGACCCATTGACCAAAATTCTTTCACAATAATGTGAATCAGTAAAATAGCCCGCCATGCCGATCGCATCTGGCACCGGCAGCAGGTTGAAGACATTGGACTGGGTCATGACATAATCAGAAACCATGCGCCGGGATTCACGCACATACAATTCCCATGGCCAGCCGCCGTTATCGGTGAATTCATCCTTCGCCGGCCCCCAGGATGCCAAGCTGCTTCGAACACTGGCCGGGACGCTGGGATCGTTTGCCAAAAAATAAAAAAAACCCTGCTCATAATTTTTGTGGTCCTGATAAATCTGGTTTCGCAGCGCGGGATTTGCCTCAGAATAAGCGGAACTTTCCCCAACGAAGTCGGTCGAAACCGCCCCGCCGTTATTGATGTCCATTTTGCTATTGGGCAAAGGCGTACTAAACGTCATCAGACCGCTTAAAGTCACTGAATTGGCCTGAATATATCTGGCCACCAACTGATAGAGCGCGGCGTTATAATTGGTCGGCGCCGTGAACGCCATCCGGTTACTGCTGACGGAGGAAAAACACATTCGAAAATTGTAAGTCTGCACCAATTGATCGGCACTTCCAGACGGTGCCAGCAGATTGGATTGGATCAATGGCAGCAGCCCGCTTGACGGAACATTCGAAATGACGTACGGGTTCACGCTCGATCCAAAACTGGTATCCGGTGGCCGGACTCCCGCCAGACTCTCGCCGTATTGATTGATGGACTCACGGCCGATGGTATAGCTGACTCCGGCTGCTGCCATCAAATCGCCCGTGTAACTGGCGTCGATGTATTCCCTCGCTTCAAAAATATTTCCCGCACTCGTTTGGAGCGCCCGGATTTGGGTTCCTTGTTTGGTTACCGACACCAAATACTGATTGGTAAAAACCATTACCCCGGCTTCCGCGACCATGTCATTGAAAACCGCCTCGGCCACATGCGGCTCAAATTCATAATTTACATTGCGTCCATATTTCGCGTTAACGCGGGTATAAAATTCATTGGCCATGCCCTGAATGTACGCGGTACCGACATGCCCGACATCGGTCCAACCCAGTCCGCTGGAAGTCATGCCTCCGAGATGATTTTTGTCACAAATCAACGCTACGTGCTTTCCCAGACGCGCCGCTTTGACGGCGGCGATCACACCACCGGAAGTCCCGCCATAAACGCAGATATCCACACTAATCTCCTGATCGGCGTGCAAGTTTTCCCCCAAAAGAAGTTGAGAAACCACCAGCATCCATGCTGCAACTGCACCCCATATTCTCCCGCCCACGAAAAGACGATCAGGAACTGAACACAACGATGATACAATCCGCATACAACAATTCCTTAATTACCTTGTCGGAACTCCATTGGCCAGTCTCACAAAATCAGGATCATTGCTTGCGCACGTTGCGCCATTGCATGGATTCGTGTTAGCACTAGGTCGCTGACCGGGGCCGGAGCCAACGGTGGGTTTCTGGGCGAAGTACTGCTTGTTTTGATCATTGACCACTCCCTTCCACTGCCAAGCTTCGACATGTCCGTCAACAAAAGACACTGTGCCCGAATTACTGTGCCGATTGGAAGGCAGGTTCCAAAGCGCTCCGCTTCCGCCATTGGCAATGGAGAGGGAATTAATTCCAATAGCACCGTTATCAATGGAAATTTGGTTCTCTTCCATGAAATCAATGGTTTGCGAGGAGGATTTGACTTGGGTTTGCTTCTGAACCGGCATTCCATTCGGATCACTTACATATTTCTGACCTGAAGTCGGTTTGGTTGGATCCAAGGTATAATTACAATTCAACCATGAGGATATCGAATAGCTTCGGTTGGCTGGCGTACTGCCATTTACAATCGCCTGACTGGAAGGGCATTTATAAATCGCATAGGACTTGTTGTAGTTCCAAAGAATGCCGATGGAAAGCCAGTATGTATTATAATCTGGAATGGTACCATAATTTTGGACATTTCCCTGAATCCACGCACTGCCTCCCGCCAAATCTCCATTGACATCATTGTTGGGAAAATAATCCTGACTATCATTCGAATACAACATCGCAGCCAGCTGCAATTGCCTGATGTTGCTCACGCATTGAACCCGTTGAGCTTTGGCCTTGGCCTTCGCCAGAGCCGGTAGCAACATAGCCGCCAAAATGGCGATGATGGCAATGACGACCAACAATTCAATCAAAGTGAATGCCTGCCTGCGCGGGGCCGATGACAGGTTGAGGTTTGAATGATGCAGTTTTTTGGGAATGTTCATCGCGATTATAAAAGGCTGATTTAATTGCCTTGAACCCGGTAAAATTGCAGGCCTCCCGTGATACCATTGGTGGCGGAAGTGGAGGTGCCGGCGGCCGGCACGGCCGGACCTACATTCGACCAGCTCGCATCTGTCAATGCGCTCTTGGCTTGAATCTGATAGTTGTGCCCCGACACGCTCTGCCAGGTCAACGCCACCGCCGGACCGGGTTGCATCGTGATGCTGGTGACATTGAATGGAGTGAGGGGCAAAACGCTATTGATCACAAACGCCTTGATTCCGTTGTTGGAATCAAGGGCAAAAACATAATTAGTACCGCCAAATACCGTTACCCCCGTCCCGACACCGCTCAAAAAAGTGCTGCGATTGGCTGTGGCATACGGTGTTCCATCCACCCAGGCCGGATCAGCCAGCAATGAGGATATATCAAAGAGCGTCACAATATCCGGCTGCGCCGAGGTCAAAGTGGTGACGCCCGCCAGCCACTTCTGATTCGGATCCGTCGAAATGAACCGGCATAGGCTGGGAGCGGTAAAAGTGCTGTAAATGGGACCGCCAAGCAAGGTGTTCGGATCATACTGCACCAGGTAAAGTTGTTGGCCGCGGGTTTTGGCCCAGAACGTGTTTGTACCCGGACCAAAGGCAACACCGAATTGCGCAAAACCTGAGGGAACATTGCTCACAGTGATAATATTTGGGCTAAAATTGGCTCCGTCCGCTGTGGTGAACAGGCAAACGTTCGTGCCCGAACCCGGGGCAATCAAAATTTGCGTCCCGGTGTCAGCACCTCTAACGGCCAGGTTATCTCCCCAACGCAGGCCCGTTGCGGGCGTAAAAAAACCGGGATCGCCGCCGAACGAAATCGAAGGCGTATTATTTGCACTATCGTCAGGCCATTGGTAAATAAAATACGATGCGGCATCGGCGGCGGCAGTCGCATTTGCTGCATACACTTTGCCATCGCCCGCAACCGCGACCGTGTTGGGAGCGATGCCACCGAGATTCATAAAATATTTCTCCGCGCCGTTGGTGGCGTTCAATACCACCAGATTGGTGCTGGCTAGAGACATTACCAAGAGATCCCCGCCGGTTCCAACGGCTGGAAGCGCATCGTATGCCAGTCCGCGTTCAGCATTGGTACTGCCGCTTACCGTAATGTAGGGCCGGTCACCGGGCAGCAGATTCCAGATATTGTTCAAGCGCCCTGAATTCGTCACCACCATGGTGAGGCCAGCGGTGCTTACCGCCACGCCCGTGCTATTACTGGCAATAATGTAATAAGCGCCCTGTGCCGCCGCAGTGGGATTGATTAAGGACAGGGTGGCATTGGTCGCCCCACTGATGGCATTTGCCGCATTGGTTCCATTGTAAAACCATTGCAAGTAGTCCGGAGTGGAACTGGGAATCACACTAAAGGTCACATTGGTGGTAGCTGGATATGGATAAACTGTCTGGCTGACCGGTTGAACCAAAAACGACATGGGCGAAGGATATCCGCCCTGAGTCCGTACCACCTCAAGATCCGCCGCCGAAAGCACCGAGTCATAAATCCGCACATCATCCATCCAAGCAGGCGGCGTACGGTCAGAACTCGAGGCCGCCGTGCTGCCCACCCTGAACTCAAGGCCGGAATTTTTGATGAGACCCGCTCCCAAGGAAGTAGTGTTCAATAGGGTGGCTGCGGTGTTCGTGCCACCGGTATAAAACACCACATTACTTGCATTTGTGGTGGCGTCATAAGTCACCGCCACGAAAACCCAGCGCTGGCTCATATTGATCGCCGAAGAAAAACAGCCGCCACTGGTCGAATTGACATCGAAGTTTAAGATTGCCGCCGTGGCGGAGGCGTTGTTGAAGTAAAGATCGAAGCCCCCCGTCGTGCTGATCTTGCTCATGACCCGATCTTTTGCGACGGGTACGGCCTGCAAGTTGATCCAAGCCGTCAGCGTCAAGGCGTTGCTCAGTGTCGTGCGGCTGTTGAGTTTGGCTGGATCGCCGCAATGCACGTAATCATTCACGCCTGCGCCACCGGAGGATAGATCCAAGGCATAGCCGGTGCCGTTGGGTGTGGTGGTGGTGCGGGTCGCATTGCCGTTAAACACGCCATTGGTTTGGGGCGCCACGCCGGTGTCAGTCGCATCAATTGTTCCGACGCCATCGTCAAAAGTATAATGCAAAAGCGGGGTGGGCGGCGTCGCCAAAACCGTGGACGAAGGCATCCACAGGACCATCAGAAAGGCGGCGAGTAACGGAAACCAGCCTGACTGGAACAAAACCTTATGAGAATTTGAGTTTTTTTTCATTCAATTTGAGGGTTTTACCAACATCGCAATCAATCAGTCCATCATCACGACGCAAAGCACGCGATTCATATAAAACTATTGATGGATTGGCTCTGCATCATGATTTTGCGCTTTGGGATAATGCTTTAATCATATACAAAATATCACAGCAACAAGTCACATAATCATTTGAACGGCGAGGTTCCTGTAGGCAATCCCTCACGCTGTTGATCATAATCCTGGCGATTATTAGATATTATTGTGAGATGATATAGAATTGCTGGGTTGCGCCGGAGGTGACGATGTTTGTCGACAAATTCAGGCTGCCGCTGCTGTCAAAGCTGTTCGTCAAAACCGGGGTCCATTGACTCAACGGCAGGGCGATGTTGGTGCTTTGCAGCAGGATGTATGTGCCATTTTGAGCCCCATTGGTCGCCATCAGGTTCAAGGTGACTCCATGGATGCCGATGCTCGTAATGACCGGTAGTTGTGATGAAGCCACCACCAGATATAATTCACTGTTAATAATCTGCAATGAAGTCACGCTGCCGGCGACCACTCCGGAACCACCAACGGCAACTGGCGGCAGCGCGCCAGCGACCAGTCCCGCCGTATTGGCCGCCACAAGTTTGTAGCTGCCCACCGCCAATGGCAAACCTGTGTTGTTGACGTTGAACGCCGTCGAGCCAGACAGGTTTAGCATGCCATTGGTAATCGTGAACGACGGCATGCCGGAATTGTAAAGCAACGAAATCATTCCGGCGCTGGCATCTATATTCCCAATGAGCATCGCCGCCGGGGTGCTGTTGCTCAAGACCTGGCCGGAACCGAGGGCAAAAGTGACAGCCGACACGTCGAAGGTTGCACTACCCGCCACAATAATTGAGGCGCTGTTGGCAATTGAACCATTGCCCGACAGGGCCAGTCGGCCCGCGTTGATGGTCGTGTTGCCCGTGTAGGTATTCGCATTCGTTAAAGTCAATGAACCGGAACCCTGACTGGTGAGACCACCGTCGGCGGCACTGTCACCAATCACCGTGCTGTGCAGCAATGCCTGGCCGATGGCAATATCAAATCCATTGTTGTCAATCACCGCGCCGCCGTTGCGAACATTGGCAGTAGTCAACCCGTTCAAGAATGTGGCGGCGAGTGCATTATTGACGGCTTTCAGCGTGCCACCATTAAAATTGATATAACCATTGCCGGCACCTTGAACAATCTGATTCACCATCAATGTGCCGCCATTCAGATTATTAGTGCCCAAATTGCTGGCGTTAACGCCGAGCGTCATCGGGATGGTCGTGTTGGAGGCATCCATGCTAAAAGAACCGGAGTTTACGGTGAGGGTCCCGCCAAGGACTGCGACGGTGCCGCTGCCACCAATACGAAGCACACCAGAACCCATTATGGAAACATTGCCGCCGTCCACGCTTAACGTACAATTATCTCCTGCCACGGAACCGAGCAACACGGTTCCAGTAGCAGTGCGCTTCAACATGCCGCCAGCCTTCACCGATACGGTCGTCCCTGCCCCAACCAAACCGAGCGTGGCATTTCCCGTCACTTGAACGGTTCCGCCAGTAGTAATGCCAAGTGTTCCCGCCGGGGTTCCCTGGCCGGATGATCCCGCAACAATCAAATTATTCGCGCCACTCACCTGGAGTGTGACATTGGCTCCGATCGTGGCCATTTTGCTGCCATCAACCTTTAAGTTCGGCGAGGCACCAGAGCCGGTTCCCAGGGTGATGGATTGCGGCGCAGTGGCTGAAATCGCGTAGCCGTCGTTAGTGAAGGCAAGCGTTGACGGCGAGACGTTCGCGGCCAGGTTAATCGCCCATGCGCCATCGGCTCCGCCGAATGTGGTCGGAACAGCATTCGCCCAGGAACGATCCACGGCGCCGTCATTCCAAACGATGTTTCCCGGACTCGTATCCCATGTGCCGCTGGCAGCGTCAATCGTGGCACCGTTGGCAGTATTTCCGGCATCCCACGTCAAGGCACTCACGGGCGTATATGCCAGTTCTAATTGCTTTGCGACCGGGTCGTTGACCAAGGCAACCGAGTTCCCGTTGACGGACGGTGCCGAAACAAGCATGAAACTGCCCGAGCCGGAGATGGAGCCGTAGGACATCAAAAGATAGGTTCCGGTTGCGAGCCCGGTACCGGTCACATTCACGGCAACCGTGCCGTTCAACGTCAATGTACCACTCACTGTGACAGACGGAATGGTCGTGCTGGCAAATGAACCCAGCGTAAAGTTATTGGTCAATGCGCCGGACGTGCCAAGCGTCAGCGAACTATTTGTCAGCGAAGCGCCCGAAGCGCTTACCTGGACTTCCAAGGTCGCGTTATCAGCAATGGAATAAGCACCCGCCCCTTTGCTGGCCGTCGTTGTGGTCAATTTTCCAGCATTGATAACCGTGTTTCCGGTATAAGTATTTCCTCCGCTCAAAGTCACGATGCCGGTGCCTGATTGAGTAATCCCGCCCGTACCGGAAATGGGATTGGCAAAAATCGCGCTGTCGGTCCGGTTGAATTGCAAAGTGCCATTGTTCGTCACGCTGCCTGAACCTAAACTGCCGCCCGTGTCATCGTTGCCAATTTGAATGATTCCGCTCTTAATCAAAATGCTTCCAAAGAAATTGCCGCTGCCATTGTCCAGCGTCAGTGTGCTGCTGCCGTCCTTGGTCAATTGCGCGGTATTGAGGTTTTGGTTTCCGGCGAACACATAATTTTTAGTCGAATTGTTCGTGATTGCGCTCGGCGCATGGTCGGTGGCTAGCGTCACCGTGATGGGACTTGCCCCGCTGGCGCTATCGTCAAAAGCAGCCATGGCTCCTTCGGAATAATTCGTGGCGTCGCCGCCGCCGAGCGGAATCCAGTTAAACGTGGTGGCATCCCATACGCCGTTTCCGACGGCCCAGTTCTCAGCCGGTGGCGGGGGCATTAAAAGCAATTCGACTTTGCCCGCCGACGTATCGTTGGTCAATGAGGCAATGTAACCAGGGACAGTCGGCAGCGTTCCAGCCACGAAATCTCCCGAGCCGGAAGTTGCACTATAGCTAATCAAAGGATACGTGTTTGGTCCGGAGAAACCGCTGCCACTCACGTTGACCGTGACTGTGCCATTCAGCGTGAGCGCACCGCTCACAGCGAGCGGCGCGGTTGCGGTGCTGCTGTTAGCTCCAATCGCAAAAGTGTTGGTCAACACATCAGCCGTGGACGTGCCCAGTGTCAGTGTGGATACCGCCAAAGATCCGCCAGCACTGGCAACCGTTAATCCCAAGGTTGCACTGTTCGAGACCGAATACGCACCGGCACCAATGCTGGCAGTCGTCGTAAAGAGGGTTCCTGAATTTACCACTGTTGGACCGTTATAACTGTTTGCCCCAGTCAAGGTAACGATGCCGCTTCCCTGGCTAATCAAGCCGCCGTCCCCAACATTGTCACCATTAATCGTGCTATGCACCAGCGGCTGGCCGATCGTGACGGCGAAACCATTGTTGTCAATGATCGCACCGTCGTTGCGGACATTCGCCGCCGTCAGGCCCGGCATCATGAAGATTGCGGTATTGTTGGCATTATTCGGTTTCAGAATCCCCCCGTTGAAATTGAAGGTGGAAGTATTGCCGGCAGCGTTGTTGGTCACCTGATTGACGATCAAGGTGCCGCCGTCCAAATTGACCGTTCCGGTCTTGCCTGCGTTCGCCGTTGTCCCGCCGATTTGCAATGGTTTCGATACGTTCTGACTCATTGCCACCAAACCTCCGTTGGTGATTGTCAGTGTTCCGCTGTTGGCGTTGCCGACCGCGAATGGGCCGCCGGTTATCGTATTACTAAAGATGCCACCTTCAACACTGATGATCGGCAGATCCGAACCTGCGGTTCCACCGCCGATCGTCGCCCCCGATGAGGTTGACGTGCTGCCCGCCAGCAAATATCCACCGGTTTTGACCCGAATGGTGGCATTGCCGACCGCGATCCATGACCCGCTGCCGCTGTGCGATAACACACCTCCGCTGTCAACCACCAGGGTGCGACTTCCCGCATTGCCCACCACCGCTCCCAATACACACGTTGCTGCACTCACATTCACCGTGACATTATTACTGATTGATCCATTTTTACCGGAACTGGCCAGGACATTAGGAAAGGCACCCGTACCGGATGCCGTCACCGTGATTGTCTGTGGGGCATTGGCAGAAAGCACATAACCGCTATTGGTGAAAACAATATTCTGAGCGCTAAAATTTGCTCCAACCGTAACCGCATAATTCCCATCAGCGCCGCCAAAATAAGCGGCATTGGCCGCCGCCCACGCCGCCGTTGGTGCTCCGGTACTTGTTGAACTCCAATCCTTCGTCGTGGTGTCCCAATTACCGCTGGCTGGCGCACTGGCACTGGTGCCACCGCCCACCCAAAAAAGACTTGCCGCAATTCCGGAATAGGTCATAGCCAACGCGCCAGTCACACCGAGGATTAATTTCGCACGGCGAAGAAGTTTTTGTCCGAAATGTTTTGATTGGGTAGTCATGAGTTTTTGGATGGCTTTAGTCTGATTTTCAGAACAAATAGAATGGGCAAAGATTTGTCGTGAAAAATTTGTTGTGAAAAGGGTATGTGGTTAAAGTCCCATAAGCCGCCAATCCCTTATAGTCGTATAAGTATTTGACGGCAGTTGCCCTTGGCCTACGTCATCATTCTGAAAGAACGCAGTCCCTGCCAGCGATTAGGAAAAATCATCCATTTTTTGGCAAAAACAATGATACCAACTGGATTTGCGCCTAAAATTTGAGAGAGGAAGCAGAACCTGTTTCAAATCAGGTATGAAAAAGTGGAGCCAGCTGCCAGGATTGAACTGGCGACCGACGGTTTACAAAACCGTTGCTCTACCGCTGAGCTAAGCTGGCTTTAGGTTGGCATCCGGCAGTGAACCCGCGGGAAATCCAGAGCGCATTATTTTGTTCACCGCCACGTCAATGGCAAGTTAATTCGCCGGTCTAATTAGAGCATGTCTGAAAATAGAGCTGAGGTAAAATCGTCCTCGTGCTCATTGTCCTCGCCCGTTGAGGAAAATTCGCGGATGAGGACGAGATAAAGGTTGCTGCCATTCAATTACAGGGTGATCGAAGCAACCGCGCGGGCGGCTGCAGCGCGGTAGAGAGAATGTGCGCCAACAAATCAGATCACGGATGTGCCAACCGATAAAATACCGGCGGATTGGTGGGATTAATGGTCGTCACATAAGGGCTGGCTGTGCCACTGCCGGTCGGCAGCCAGCCTGAACCGATTCCCTGACTATTCGTCTGGGCTTGAATGCTATAGCCTGGATACGTGGAACTGTTCCAAGACAACGTCAACTGGCTACCATTTTGCGACAAAGTAATGATGGGCGAACCGGGACCACCGCCACCGACGACCGTGATGGATCCGCCGGTGGCCAGATTATTCACCCAATTCGCGCCGCCAGTCAGGGTTGGCAATGACGTGGAGGCGAAGGTGCCATCATAACTTTGTGCGCTAAAAAGCTGATAATTACTTCCGGATGCCGGTGGAGCGCCGGAATTGATTACGTTCAAAGAGCCACTGTAATAAAGCGTCGGACCACTGCCGGCATTGGGTGACAACGTAATCTGCCCCGGATTGGCCAAGTCAAATACCAAGGTGCCGTTGAGCGTGGGTGTATTGGTGGCCAGATTGATCGTGGCGCCGATCTGATAGGTGCCATTGACCGTTAACGTCGGGATATTGATGGGTGTGCCTGTAATAATCCCAGCGCCGTTGAAATTAATACTGGCATAAGCGATACCGCTGACCGCGCCGCCATTATTCGTTAAATTTCCATTCACATACCAGTTGGTTGAATCCAGAATATGCAGGACGCCGCCGGGATTGAGGGTCAGATTTTTGAAAATATTGGCGCCATGAGCACCATCAAAATCATTGATGGTGCCGCCAACCATCGTGTTGCTCGCTACGGTTAAATTATAGGAAGAACAATCCCAGAGGTTGGTGGTATTGCTAAGAATCAAATTACCGTTGATGGTAAAATCATTCCCCTCCTGCACACTGACGCGTCCGCCCACGGTCATATCGCCAGCAATCGTGATGGGCACCGAGCCATCATTAGCGGAAATATTTCCAGTCCAGAGCGTTCCATTACCGTTTAGCACGACGTTGTAGTAATTCTGATGCTTGGCCCAAAAAGCATTGCCGGAATAAATGACCGTATTGCCGGTGGCGCTGGTGTTCAGAAATCCAAGGTCCTGGGTTCCTTCAGCGCCAATCGAATCACCGATGACAACTAGCGTGGAATTTGCGGCCATGGTCACCGTACCGTCATCGTAGATGTATTGGACGATGGCATTGGTGTCCACCGTGACATTGATGCCCCCGGGAACGTCGGCGTCATCATTTGTGCCTGGAACGGTTCCACTATTCCATACGCTCGGATCACCCCAGCTCCCGCTTTTGACGGCGGTGATATCCACCCCGTAACCGGCATAAGTGAAAAACAGACCGGCCAGAATCCCTAAGCTGGCTAAATGAGATTTAATTTTCATGGTTGGTTTTGGTATGCCCGATGATCGCCCGATTAAATCGTATTGGTTCAAATTCCTGATGGTGGATGCGTGTGAAAATACTTCGATTGCCCCGTTCAAAGCTAGTCGCATGAAACGGGGACAACCGG
>DASYEY010000217.1:0-31164 GCA_036498725.1 Verrucomicrobiia bacterium
TACTGGCTGCCCATCGTGCAGGCGACCGGCGATGAGGAAAGTTTTTTCAAATTGCACCCGCAGGCAACGGGCAATGCCGTCACGGAATTTCTGGTGTTTCAAGCGGAGAATCCCAACTCCATTGTTCAATGCATCAGTTCCGCGCGCGAGAACGCCCGCATGGTGCGCGATCAACTCACGATGGAATTGTGGGAAGAGCTGAACCGCATTTATCTGTTCGTGCACTCGCCCGCCGCCCGCAAGGTCTGGGGACGCAGTCCGAGCGAATTTTTTCAAGAGATCAAGGCCGCTTCGTTGCATGTCATCGGCATCATGAATGCCACGATGGTCCACGATGAAGGCTGGCGCTTTGTGCAGGCCGGACAGTTTCTCGAGCGCGCCGACAAGACGACCCGCATTTTGGATGTGCGTTATAAAAACCTGCCGGAACGCGGCGTGCCGACGACGATCAACCCGACAGCGGCGCTGGAATGGTCCGCCGTGTTGCGCTCCTGCAGTGCCTGGGATGCTTACAAAACGATCTATGGCGCCGACGTGCACCCGCGCAACGTGGCGGAATTTTTATTGCTCGCGGACACGTTTCCGCGGTCGTTGCGCTTTTGCGTGACGGAATTAAACCGCGCGTTGCGCCGGATTTCCGGCGTGTCGGAAGGGCATTTCTGCAACGACGCGGAGAAGCTGACCGGCCGTTTCCTGGCGGAACTGCAATTTGGCACGATTGAAGAAATCTTCGCCGTGGGCCTGCACCAATATCTCGATGACTCGCAGTTGAAATTAAACAACATCGGCGCGGCGCTTTTTCACACTTACATTTTTCAACCGTTCAATCAATTCAACGAGGAGCATATGGTGCAGCAGGAGGAACAACAGCAACAGAACGGGAATACGTGACGGATGACGGTCAGGCAAAGTTTCCGTGGCAGCCACCGATTTGCGAATTAAGATTTTGCGCCGTTACGATGCCGCATCTTGACCGAGACTCAGAGCTTTAATGAAATTTGATATTTACCATCGCACCCGCTACGACTACGCCGCGCCGGTACGCGACAGCTTTAACGATGTGCGTTTGCAGCCGATGCCGATACCCGAGCAAACCGTGGAGAATTTTTTGCTCCGGGTATTGCCGGCGGCCCGGTTGACGCATTTTAAGGATTTTTATTCCAACTGGATCCATCACTTTGAGATCCCGGAAGCGCATAATTATCTGTTGATCGAAGCCCAATCGCGGGTCATTACGCATCCGGCCGCACCGTTGCCGGCGACGGGCGAGGTCTGTTCTTTCATTCAGATGCGCGAGGCGCCGAACATCGAGCGTTGTTTTGATTATCTTCAGCCCAGCCGTTATGTCGAGATTTCGCCGGAAGCGTGGAAGCTGGCGATTGATGCCGCGCACGATTTTGAAGATGCGTGGCTGGCAACGCTGGCCGTGATGAAGTTCGTCCATGGCTTTCTGAAATATGAATCCAATTCGACGCACGTTCATACGCACATGAATGAGGTGCTGAAAACCCAGCGGGGTGTCTGCCAGGATTTCGCCCACCTCATGCTGGGTTTGTGTCGCGCGCTGAAAATTCCCGCCCGCTACGTCAGCGGTTATCTGGCGACGGAAACCGCCAATGCCACGCACGCCTGGGTGGAGGTTTTCATTCCAGGCCACGGCTGGCGCGGGCTGGATCCGACGCACAACTGCCAGATCGGTGAAACATATGTGAAACTCGGCAATGGCCGGGATTATGCCGACATTACGCCGATCAACGGTCATTATCGCGGCACGCTCGAACGCAAGATGACCGTGGAAGTGAAGATCACGCCGCTGAGTTGAGCCAGTTGACTTGAGGCTTCTGTAAAAGTTGTATTCGTTTATGGCAACGGCCTCAATTCTTCAAGTATTTGTCCCGAAAGGACAGGCGGAAATTAGTCAGAGACGAAGTGCCTGATTGTTACAAAAGAAAACTCGTCCTGAAGGGACGATGGAAATGTCCTCTCAATTTTATCCGCACAATCGTCTCTTTAGAACGCATTTTTACCGCCAAGACGCTGAGGAAAACAATCCTTACTCTGCGTCTTCGCGTCTCGGCGGTTCAAACCCCATACACAAATGGCTATAATTTTTATCGAAACGGTTGACCCATTCAATGGGGAAGTGTCATCATCGCTCCGTTCCCAATCCATTGCTGTCAACTCAACGCCATACCCATGAACTTAACATTGCCGACCCAGATCAAGGACACCACCGCCAATCCTGCCCCGTTGGGCTTGCTCGGTTTCGGGCTGACCACGGTGTTGTTGAATTTTCATAATGCCGGGTTCTTTGAAATGAACAGCATGATTTTGGCCATGGGACTTTGTTACGGCGGGGCGGCGCAAATCATCGCGGGCATCATGGAATGGAAGAAAGGCAACACCTTTGCGACCACGGCTTTTATCTCCTACGGCTTTTTCTGGGTTTCGCTCGTGGCATTGATCCTCTTGCCGAAGGTGATTCCGTCCGTGGTTCCGGCGGATGAAAAGGCCATGTCCATTTATCTCGCCGGCTGGGGAGTGTTCACGGTAGTGATGTTCGTCGGCACATTGCATTTGAGCCGGGCGTTGCAGTTGGTGTTTGGCTCGCTCACGATTTTATTTTTCCTGCTCGCGTATGGCGATTTCACCGGGGCGAGTGCCGATTTCAAACATTTCACCGGGTACGAAGGGATTCTCTGTGGCTTATCGGCAATTTATACCGGTCTGGCGCAGGTCCTGAATGAACTGGCCGGAAAATCGGTGTTGCCGCTTGGTATTGTTAAAAATTAGTCGCGTGCCGGTTCAATCCAAATATATCATTTCAAAATGACATTGGTGCATAACTGCGATGAATAGTAAAGAAGCCGATTGGTATGCCGCTTACGAATAAAAAATAACATAATACTATTGGCTGACCTCTTTACAATAAATAATAATAACTACTCAGCTGAAAATATCAACGGCGGCTTTGCTGCGCGAGCTAGCGCATTGATTAGATAACTTACAGGTCAATAATGTATTCTCCGCCTAAAATTTACAATAAGCCATTTTTGTGCATCTTGGCGGTTTTGGTTATGCTATACTTGGTGGCTCCTTTTATTTCTGGGTTGCTTAGCTATAGAGACCCGGAGGGACCGTTGATATATCCAGCTGTCTATCATGAAGTATTACATACATTGGGTAGAGTTTTGGTTGGCAAGGGGGCGGAAAAAGTTCCATTGGCAGAAGAACGCCCTTGGTTTTACGGCTTATCTGGTAAGGCGATTGATGTGGACAAAAACATGCGTGAACTGCAGCAGCAAATTGATCAAGATGAGAGGCCAAAAACCAATGGAGTCATGCATAACGCCACAAGTGAGGATTAATGGCAAATATTTCAGGGCCGCTATTTGATAAAATTGGGATAAAAATATTAACGGTATTGCATGATATCGTAAAGGGGTCGGTCAATAGTATGGTAGTATTTAAGATTGAAGTATGGTGTTTGGGCGGGATAGTTTGGGCATGGCGTGACGGCGCAATGGAAAATGACATAATACTATTGATCGACCCCTTTTTGATCCCATTATGTTATGAGTTTAACCATTTTTATTCATCGCAAGCTTCCAGAAATCGGGATCGTGAGATGGTTCCGTGACCCAAAGGTCAATATTGCTTACGCCAGTGGTCCGGTGACTTCAATGTCACTGGAAGAATTTCGTTCTGCTGGACACGATTGGGTTCGTCGCCATTTTGAAGAATACCTAAAAATCCGACTCCCGGAAGAGAAGGCTGAGAAAGTATTCCAGCTGGGAGAGGCTAAGAAACATATGAAGGACCAAAGTGCTGTGGAAATCAGCAGAGACCCGGACGGTAATTTGATTTTTTCGCCAAGAGTAATTCGGAGATACAATTTGGCCGATTTGGAAGGCATCGGAAAAGAAACGCGCAGAATCATTCCTGAGAGCAGCACTCCGGAAGTTTTTTGGAAAACCTTCGACGAAGTGTTGGCGATTGCGGCAGAAGCGTAAACGCAACTGAAATGAACTTACGAGCCATAAAGGGGATCAGTCAATAGTATTGTAGTATTTAAGATTGAAGTGTGGGGTTTGGGCGGGATAGTATTGGGCATGACGCGACGGTGCAAAGGAAAATCACAAAATGCTATTGACCGACCCCTTTATCGACGTTGGGCGTTAAATGTTGAGCGTTGAATGTTTCTTTTAATTAGAGACTTACGTCGTCACCTACAGGTCAGAAGGTGTGCAATTTCGCTGCGATCGCTTCGCCGAGCAGCGCCGCTTCAGACGCCGGACGTTTTCCTTCCGCCCGTTTTGCGGTTGGGCCATGAAATGAAATAGCGCGGAGCGAGACAGTTTCACCATGGATTTCCGCGTGTGCGCCGACCGGGCTTTGACAACCACCGCCCATTGCCCGTAGAAAAGCGCGTTCCGCCGTCACGGCTTGAAAGGTGGGAACATGATTAAAGCGCGCACAAATGGCCGCAATGCGGTCATCGTTGGCGCGGGTTTCGATGCCGATGGCGCCTTGGCCGACACAGGGCAACATTACTTCCAAATCCAAAACGGTGGCCAATAATCCCGCTGGTACGTTCTGACCACAGAGTTGGCCATCGGCTTGGATGGTGAAATCCAAGCGGTTCAAACCGGCCAGCGCCAGCACCGTCGCATCCAACTCACCACGCTCGGCAATTTTTTGCAATCGCGTCGGCACGTTGCCGCGGATTTCAACGATGTTCAGATCCGGTCGCGCGGCGAGCAGCGACATTTTACGACGGGTGCTGCTGGTGGCAATCGTGGCACCGGTAGGAAAATCTGCCAGCGTCGCGTGCGGCTTAAATCCCCGCATAACGGGTCCCGTTGCCCGGTAAACCATCACGTCGCGCACATCAGCGCGTTCGGGGGTGGCGGCGAGGATCAAGCCGTCCGGCAATTCCGTTGGTAAATCTTTAAGGCTATGAACCGCCAGGTCGGCCTCACCGGCAAGCAGGGCGACTTCGAGTTCTTTCGTGAACAACCCTTTTGGTAAAGCGGTGCCCACCTGACCGAGCGAGGCGGTTTGCAGTTTATCGCCGGTCGTTTTGATGATGCTCAACTCAAAGCGCAATTGAGGAAATGCCAGGCGACACTGCGCGGCGATCAAATTTGCCTGCACGAGTGCCAGCGCGCTGCCACGCGTGGCGATGATGATGGGTTTTTCCAGAGCCATTTATATAGCCGTAATCGGGCACGATTGTTGAGCGATTAACATAAAATGTAAACAGGTGAGAAAGCGAGTAAATTGCGGAAAAGAGTGGGCGTGGGCAGGCATTTTCAGAGTATTCTTGCGCCAGACATTTTTTTGAGATTCAATTTATATCACCCTCGTCATGTCCCCGCAGGAAATCAGAGAAACCGGTCGGAGATTGTTGAAATCGCGCCAATACGCGGAAGCGATTCCGCTTTTAAAATCGGCGGCGAATTCATTTCCAGAAGATGGCATTCTTTGGCGGGAATTAGTTACGGCGGCGAAAGATTTTGGGCAAATTGAGTCGGCCATTGAGTTTGCGAAACAAGCAATTCAGCATCATCCGCGCTGCGATTGGTTGTGGCGGAATTTGGGAGGGCAGTTGATTGAGGCAGAAAAATTAGATGAAGCCGAGCAGGCACTCAACAATTCCAAAGCTTTGAATGCTACCGCGCCTTGGCTTTGGCAATACTTCGCGAAATTATACCAAAAACGCCGCAATTATGAGGCCGAAATCAAAGCCTGGGAACACCTTCGAGGATTGAATGGATTGACGGCAGTTGATCTGCATCATTTTGGCATCGCTTACTACAATCATGGGAATCATGCCAAAGCGATTGAGCTCTTTCGCGCAACCATAGCTGCCAATGCCAATGATGCAACTATCTGGCTCAATTTGGGGGTGGCATTCAATCATCCGGAAGTCGCACAAGAGACTGACGCAGCGGATGCTTATCGTTGTGCCCTGGCGATAAATCCTCAATCCGAAAGAGCGCAAGCTGGGCTTGAAACAGTAAAAAAGAAACTCTTGCCACTGGCTGAGCGGGCGCAAAATGAAATTACCGCCCTGAACCAAACCGGGAGACGTTTTCAATTTTATGCCAATCCCTTTGAGGTCTTTCCCCTCGATTCAGTGGACGGATTATCCGCACTTGACCCGAAATTGATTCAACGGGCAAAAAATCAATTACTGGGTGAAATCGAATTATCCGATGGCAAGGTGAGCTGGCTCGGCAATGAGATAATTGATCGGGCGCGGGCATTGGCATTGGAAAATGAACTTTATGACGGAGAAAAACGACGCTTCCACTGGGCTGTTTTTGAAAATAAACGGTTATTACGTTTTTTAACGCGAGGTGAAGTTGGGCACTTTCTTTATTCGGACGAATACTTTCCGCAAAAGACGCTTCAGTTGCTTGACGCAACTCCGGAGTTTCGGGCTTTTATTAGCAAGCCGTTTGCGCGGCAATACAATCTGCTTCTGAACCGAGCCTTTGAAAAAAGCGCCTCGGCGACGGTCGAGGCGTTATTCGATGGCCGCCGTTGGGTCCTGCCAGAAGATGAGGACATTTGTTTTGAAGGAGCTTTAAAACAAATCGGCGACATGGTTTCACAATTTGGAGAACTTGCGGAACAGGGAAAGAAATTAAAAATTGAACCCGAAAAAATTCGGGAACTGCTTTCACAGAAAAACTTGTTCCATTTGTTTAACTTGCTGCCCGCGACGTTTGCGTTCCGCCAAGCTCAAGGTCAATTGATTTCGCATATTCGTACGCTGGGGATTGACTATTATAACGAACATGCCGATCTGGAAATTGCGGTGCAAGTCATTGGCCTTTGCCAAAAATTCCGCTTTAAAGACGCCAAGTTAAACCAGCAATTAACAGAGGATATTAAAGCCCTGGAAAAGATCCAAAACGTTAATCGGAGATATTCATTCTCCGCCTTGGTTCGACGAAATGAGACAGTTTCCATCTCAAACGCCGGAATAAAATGCGGTGGCAATTCCATCAATGCCACTGAAGTCAAAACTCTTCGCTGGGGAATTTATATCCGAAGGGTTAATGGCATAACAACCGAACATTCCTACACGCTGGTCGTCAATAGTGCTCAAGGCTGCTTGCAGGTGCGTTGGGATAAATCAGGTCTGATGGGGGCAATGAAGAATTTGTTTCAAAAGAAAGATGACATTGTCCCGATTTCTCAATTAGAGACCAAGGAACAAGAACTTCATTTCCGGAAAATGATCGATGCGGTGGTGCATCATCTCGTCCGGCCGTTGGTGACGAGAGTGGTTCAACAGCTAGAGGCCGGTGAATCCATTGATATCGGTTCGTGTTTAATCACAAAATCTGGCATCACATTTCGTGCGGGCATTTTTCTAAAACAGTATGATATTTCCTGGCACGACGCAGAAACTCAAATGTCCAATGGGGGAGTCGCGGTATATAACCGTCAGAATCGTAGGGCACGTATTTCAATGTCGGCTCGAGACACGGACAATGCTGTGATCTTGCCCTTCTTGTGTGAAACCATGCGCCTAAAGATTCCTGCGGTTCCTCCAGAGCAAAGCGAAAGGAATGGTGAGGTTTCAGAGGGCGATAAAACAACCCCGTGGGCTAAAATTGGTGGAAGATTATTGGTTGTTATGGGTGCGATCGTGGTGTTCGGTTTGCTATATGCGTGTAATTCATTGGACCACCAATCTTCAAATTCTAATGATTACGTTGTGCCAACCACCGCGCCAATCACATTGCCCGCTGCGCCACCGCCGCCGGCCATTATTGCCGCCCCGCCAAATCTTGAATCTAAAACTAACGTCAATATCTTTGACCGGATACCGGTTACTGCAAATCCGGAACCAAAAACTAATTATATGGTTCCCAGCTACATGACTAACTGGCTTGAACAGGACAGCGAAGTGATTGATCGGGAAAAAGCGGCAGACGAACGCATGACTGCACAATTGGACGCTCTTGACCGTGATATCAAGCAATCAACATTTGTTCTGGATCGTGCCAGCCAGCCAGCGGTAGATGCATTTAATGTCAAAGTAGATACCTATAATAGTCTGCTCGAAAAAGAACGGAAACAAAACCTGCTGGTCAACCAGTTGGTGGACAAATATAACGCAAAATTAAAGACATTTGGCCAACTTGACATCAAATGAACATGGAAATCCAACTGCAGATTCCAAAAAGTATTATCACCGCCATCAACCAGCTTTATGAGTTGGAGCAAAAGCTGAAAAAGCACGGCGACCCGGGTAATCTGTTGCGGAATGTCATCAAAATGAAAGATGCTTTTGCCGAAGATGGGTTGCCATTGGGCAACCCGGATGGGACTTGCGCCCGCATCGGGTTGGAATATGAAGATCCGATGGGACAAACTTTCAAAGAAACCCGAACAGATTTGGATGCCACGATTTCAGGGGCCGGAGCAGAAAATCTGGTGGTTGTGGAAGTGGTCAAGCCAATCATCCGGGCCGTGCAACGCGGCAATGCAGCTGGCTTTGTGCGCGTTGTGCAAAGGGGCGTAGTCATTGTCGAATCACAAAAGGAGAACCAGTAATGGATAACATGATCAATTTTGGCATCGATTTGGGCACGACCAATTCCCTCATCGCCAAATCCAATAAAGGCGTCGTGGAGGTTTTCAAAAACCCGAATGGCTTCAAAGAAACGCTGCCGTCGGTGGTAGGTTTTCGTAATGATCGCATCCTGGTCGGTGAACAGGCGAAGGCTTACATGGAGAAAGAGCCGCAGAATGTAAAAGGCCGTTTCAAACGACGGATGGGGACGACAGAAAGTTTTAAGATCAAATCACTGGATCAGTTCAAGACGCCCATTGAACTCTCCGCTTTCGTGCTGAAGGAACTTAAAACATTCATTCACACGGGTGAAACACCGGAGGCGGTCGTTATCACCATTCCTGCGTCATTTGACATGGTTCAGTCAAACGCCACCAAAGAAGCCGGCTATGCCGCTGGATTCAACCAGGTGGTGTTATTACAAGAACCGATTGCCGCCAGTCTGGCCTATGCCAACAAGGAAAAGGATGTGGATTTAAAAAATAGTCAATGGATTGTTTATGACCTTGGCGGCGGGACCTTTGACGTCGCCTTGGTGAAAATTGTGGAGGGTGAACTCAAAGTGGTGGACCACGAAGGTGATAATTATCTCGGCGGCCTGGATTTTGATGAGTGGATTGTTGAACGCATAGTGGTTCCGTACCTTGAAAAGAAAGGAAAGTTTGCCGGCCTCCTGGCGCAAATGAAAAGTGAGGCCGGCAAGTATAACCGGCTATGGCATCATCTGGTTCGCTTGGCGGAAGATGCCAAAATCGAATTATCCACAAAAACATCGGCGGAGATCGAAATCACGGCTGCGGACGACGAGGGAAAGATCATTGATGCCATTATTCCGATCACGCGTTCGGAATACGAAAGCATCATCAAAGAGGCCATAGACCAGACGGCAGAAATGCTCAAAAAGATTCTCACGCGAAATTCCCTGCGCCCACAGGACTTGAAATTCGTACTCATGGTCGGCGGCGCCACCTACACTCCATTCGTCCGAAAACGAATCGAAGAGCGGTTGGGAATTCCCATCAATACCGGGATTGATCCAACCAACGCAATCGCCGTTGGCGCGGCTTCTTTTGCGGCAACCCGAGAAATCAAACTAATAGATAAAGCAGCGGAAAAATCCGCCGCACCCGGCGCTTTGCGGATTAAGTCGTTTTACAATCGTGTCTCGCAAGAGCGGGAAGAGATTTTTTCGGCCAAAGTCGAGGGCGATACTGCCGGGCTTTTTTACCGCATTACCCGTGAGGATGGCGGCTATGACAGTGGATTAAAACAACTGTCAGGACGAATTGTTGAGGATTTGCCGCTGCGCGAAAGCGCCTACAACCATTTCGCGTTTAAAATTCTTAATGGCCAAAATAATCCTGTCCCGGCCGACTTGAACTCCATCCAGATCACGCAAGGTAAATACAGCGTCGCTGGACAAATGCTGCCGGAAGATTTGAGCCTGGTAAAAGACAAGGATGGCGACACTGCGCTCGAACTCATTTTTGCGAAAAATTCCATTCTGCCCGCCAAAGTTAAAAAAATGGTGGAGGCAAGCAAACCAGTGATGCAGAACACGAATGACCAAATCCGCATCATCGTTGTCCAAGGCCATGCGGACAATCATTCCACGGCAAATAAAACCGTCGGTTATCTGGAGATTGCCGGCAAGT
Organism: Verrucomicrobiia bacterium; assembly: GCA_036498725.1. GTDB lineage: Bacteria > Verrucomicrobiota > Verrucomicrobiia > Limisphaerales > UBA11358 > UBA11358. Next base: position 10,255 of record DASYEY010000217.1, read on the forward strand.
TGCTTAAACGCGATTTATTCCGGGGTACAGAGATTGATCTGACATTTGAACTTTCTGAATCATGCGACCTGACCGTTCATGCTTATGTGAATCCATCCGGGCCGGAATTTTCCCAGATTTTCAAACCAACATTTCGTGATGTGCCGATAAAGGCGCTTAATGAGGAAGTGCAATTGTTGGATAGCCAGCTCGAAAAGGAAAAGAACGAAGCAATGGAGCACGAGAATTATGAGATGGTTGGAAAATTGGAAAAATTGGTCGGGCCAATCCAGGAACTTCAGGGAGAAGCCATGCTTTTGACTTTGGATGATGTGACTGACAGTCGTTACAAACTGGACGATCGCAAACGAAAAATCGCCCAGGAGCTTAATCAGCTGACATCGGGAAAACGGATCGAACGCTTGCGAAGTGAATACAATAAGGTGAAAAAAGAAGTTGCCGCCATCGTGGATGAAAGTGGCAATGATCATGAGCGAAGCCAGTTGAAGGAAATCATCGTTCAAGAACATACCCTCCTGAACTCGACCAATCCGCAAAGACTTCAGGCAGTCATTACCCAATTATATCAAATCTCGTTTTCAACCCTGCGCCGCCGGCCGGCATTTGTAGTTGACTGGTTTAACCACCTATTGTCGAAGCGGGAAACTTTGAATGACCCAAGTCAGGCTAAAAATCTGATTGAAGCCGGGAAGAAATATCTGGCCGCCGAAGATTATGATCAATTGTGCGAAGTAAATATCCGGTTGCATCGTCTTTTGCCACAAAAAGAAAAAGATTCGGCGGCAACGCGATATTTTACTGGAATAAGTTAATATTTCAGCCGGTGCATCGGCTTAGCAGTCGGATTTGCCGGTGTGGAATTGTGCCCGGGAACGAATGGCCACTTGGGCTGCAAAATTACATCACGTACCACAGAGCAAACTTGCTACAGTTTAATTTTCGGCAGGGCTTGTATACTTTGCAAACGCATCGTTCCGCCCATGTGTGGGAAAGCGCGCATGGATTGGCGATAATGCTGAGATTCTGCGCCGAAACTATATTCCAAGAGACGAAGCCGGCGGCGGCAGATCAAACGCACGCACAATGCTAGTTCCAACTGCTCAAACATTGTGTTTTTGAATAATCTGCCTTTGTTAAGTATATAAGCCCTATTTTCAGCCGTGGCCATTTCATGCCACAGGACTTTGGGCGTTCAATTGCTCTAGACTTCATAATTCACCCGATGCCATTTTATGAACCGTAGCCATCTTCTGTCTTTCAATATAAATTGTTAAGATTGAGTTGATTCCATTTGCATGAATTTTTCCAAAACATTGACCGGTATATTTGTTCTGTTCATTGCCTTGTTGCTTAATGTTTCGGCGTCGGCATTTACGGCAAAAGATGCCAATGCAACGTTCAATTCGTTCAATTCGGCTTTTTATTCGCAAAACGGTACGAACGGTTATTTCAAAGACACGCAAACGGGTGGGGTCACTTATTTTTGGGGGCAGGCGGAGGAGATTGAATGTGTGATCGATACCTACGAATGGAAGACCAACAACGAAGGGCCCAGCATGATCACAAATCTACTTAATGGTTTCCTCAGCAACAACGGTTCCAGTTGGACGTATAATATTTATAACGATGACATCATGTGGGCGATCATGGCTTTTGCCCGCGGCGGTATGGATACCAGCAAAACCAATTATTGCAACATCGCCAAGGCGAATTTTGATGCGTGCTATGCCCGGGCCTGGGACACTACCTTGGGCGGCGGACTCTGGTGGACCACGGACAAGACCGGTAAAAATGCCTGTGTCAATGGACCCGCTGCGATCGCTGCCAGTCTGCTCTATCAGATCTATGGCGATACCAATTATTTGAACAAGGCGACCGCCATTTACAATTGGGAACGTTCAGTCCTTCTTGTCACCAACTCCGGGGCGATTTGCGACAATATCAGCAGCAATGGTGTGTTGGGTACGTGGGCAAGCACCTACAATCAAGGAACATTTATTGGTGCGGCCAATTTTCTGGGCCGCACCAATGATGCGATTCTGGCGGCCAATTTCACGATGATGAATCTGACCACCGGTGGAGTGCTTCCGGAGTACGGCATTGCAGGAAATAATTCCGGGTTCAACGCCATTTTCCTGCGTTGGCTGGTCCATTTCATGAAGCAGCGGAATCTGCAAAGTCTATATGAGCCATGGTTGCAGACCAACGCCACGGCTGCCTGGAATAATCAGCGTTCGGATAATCTGTCCTGGTGCCAGTGGTTGCATGCCAGTCCGGCGGGCACGAATTTTTATTCCTGGGATTGCATTGCTTCATATGAGGCGTTGCAAGCGGCGGATCCAACGCAAGTTGCCGCCGTGTCTTCGTTGCCGAATAATGCGGCTGGCTACTGGCCTTTGGATGCTACGATTGGCAGTACTACGATAGATGCGTCAGGCAATGGCAATAATGGCGTGATCAGTGGAGCAGTAAGTTTGACCAGCAGCGGGCGGATCGGCGGCGCATTCAATTTTAATGGGCTTAATAGTTCGGTCCAGATCACCAATCTGATCGCCAATGATTTCAGCCTCGTATTCTGGGTGAAAACGACGCAGACGGCGGGCACAGGCCAATGGTATAACGGCGCCGGATTGGTGGATGGTGATGTGTCTTTGACCAAGAATGATTTTGGTACGGCACTCATCGGCGGCAAGTTTGGCTTTGGAGTAGGCAATCCCGACACGACGATCGTCTCCACGTCGGCCATCAATGACGGCACCTGGCATCAATGCGTCGCGACGCGGCAATTGGCTTCCGGTGCCATCTCAGTCTATGTGGATGGTAATTTGCAAATGACCGGTACTGGCAACCGCAATACCCTGAATGCTTCGGCGCGTTTATTGTTCGGCGCGATTGCCTCCGGCAATGGATTCTTTAACGGCGCACTGGATGATATCAAAATTTTTAACCGTGCCTTGAGCAGTAGTGAAGTCGCCGCGCTCTACGCTAGCCGGACCACTGCTCCCGCAACCGCTCCGGTGAATTTGAATGTGATGCCCGGTAATGCGCAAGTGCGGTTGAGTTGGGGCGATGCGCCCATGGCCAGCAGCTATAATATCAAACGTTCGCTCGTCAATGGCGGGCCTTATGTCACGCTCACGAACGTGACGGCGTCATCGTACACGGATGCCAGTGTCATCATCAATGGACGCACTTATTATTACGTTGTGTCCGCGGTGAATGACCTGGGTGAAAGCTCCAATTCATTGCCCGCCAGCGCCAGTGCTTCCGGATTGGTGGCTTGGTTCAAGGCCGATGCGATCACCAATCTCAACAACGGTGCGGCAGTTTCGTGCTGGCCTGATTCGACCGGCAATGGCTTTAATGCTGTGCAAAATCTGACTGCCAACCAGCCCGTTTACGTCAGCAGCGTCCTTAATGGCCAGCCGGTCATCCGGTTCAATGCGGCGACCAATAGTTACCTCTGGTTTTATCGTCCGGTGGCGGATGATTTCACGATGATTTTTGTCTATCAAAGCAGCCAGGGCATCAGCACGGGCACGTCTTTTTGGAACGGGGCCGGATTGATCAACGGCGAACAGAACGGAACGGTTGATGATTTCGGAACGTCTTTGAACGCCAATGGCCAGATTCTGGCCGGCACGGGTAATCCCGATACGACGCTCCATTCGGGCAACGGGTTCGCGAATGGCCAGCCACACGTTGTGACTTTTAAACGGGCTAAAAGCACGGGCAGCATCGCGTTATATGTGGATGGCACGTTGGTCTCGCTCGGAACCGGTGGAACCCAATCACTGACTTCGCCTAATGTGCTGACCCTCGGCGCCCAGCAAGTCTTGAATAATTTTTTGACCGGCGACATCGCCGAGGTGCTGATTTACAACACCGTTTTGGCTGACATCGACCGTTTGGGATTGGAGCGCGCGCTCAAATGCAAATATGGCATGGTTGGCGGCGCCACGCCCACCGCGCCGACCGCATTGACCCTGGCCGCCGGTAACCGGCAAATCGTAATGAATTGGCTGATGCCAGCCGGAGCCAGCAGCTACACCCTCTGGCGTTCCACGAACAATGGCGTTTCTTATCAAGCCATCGCGACGGGATTGACGGAGAGTAGTTACGTAGATGTGAGCGCTGCCAATGGCCAGATCAATTATTATAAAATCACGGCCTCGGATGCCTGTGGTGCCGGAACTTATTCGACCGTGAGCAGTGTGACTTTGCCGTTGCCGGCTCTGACGATGAGTTTTAGTGCAAATTCATTGGGAGTAAGCTGGCCAAGCTGGGCCAGCGACTGGGGATTGTATGCCGCCACCAATCTGGCGCCACCGGTAAATTGGTTGCCCGTGAATAATCCGGTCATCAGTAGCAGCAATCAGTTCAAGGTGAATATACCGGTTGATTCCGGCACGCGCTTCTTCCGTCTGGCCGCGCCATAAAATCGAAGACGGTCTGAAAACAGGACGCTAATCGTCCTCATTCTCATCGGCGTCCTCGTCCTCGGATTTTCATCGGCGGGTGAGGACGAGGACGAGGACGACGACGACGATGAGGATGAGCCGGATATAAAAATGGATTATTCAGCCACCCTCTAAGACCGGGCTGGGATGGTTTTCAATCCGTCCGTATCCGTGCGTGGTTGAAAAGCTTTGGTTTCCAATAATGGACGCGCTTTTTCCACGATGATGGCTTCACAACGAACGATTTCTTCTTTGCGTTGTTTCAGATAATCAGCGGCGATGGTTTGCAGGTCGTCAATGTTGTAAAGATACACGTTCTCCAGAAAATTCACGTCCGGCGCGATGTCGCGCGGCACGGCAATATCAATCAATAATAACGGCCGGTTCTTGCGCAGCTTCATCAACGGCTCCAATTTGGCGCGATCCAGAATATGGTGGGGTGCCGAAGTGCTGCTGATGGCGATATCAATCTTTTGAAATTCCGCCGACCAATCATCGAACTGCACGGCGCGTCCGCCAAATTCCTGCGCGAGTGCCTGCGCCCGTTCGTAGGAGCGGTTGGCGACGATGATGCTTTTGGCGCCGCGCGAGAGCAGGGCGCGGGCAACTTTCTCGCTCATCTCGCCGGCGCCGATGACGAGCACTTCACGTTCGCCAAGCGAGCTGAAAATTTTCTCCGCCAGTTCCACGCCGACCGAGGCGACGGAGACGCTGCCGCGCTGGATATTGGTTTCCGTGCGGATATGTTTGGCAACATTGAAAGCGCGTTGAAACGCCTTGTTCAATCGGGCGCCGGTGTGCTGATGCTGTTGCGCCAGCGCGTAGGCCGCCTTGAGCTGGCCGAGAATTTCCGTTTCGCCGAGCACCATGGAATCCAGCCCGCTCGCAACCTTGAACAGATGATGCAGACTCTGCGGTTCGGCGAGTGTATAAATGCCCGCATCGAGTTCTTGATGGTTTTTTTGATCAGGGCTCGACGGTGCCTCGCCCCATTTTGCCAAAAATTGTTTCAGTTCGGAAAATGCCGCGGCCGGTTCCAGCGCGGTCGCCGCATAGATCTCAACGCGGTTACATGTCGAAAGGATCACGGCTTCGCCAACGATGCCCTGGTGGCGCAGAGCCTGGAGTGCGTCGGGGATTTTTGATTCGGCAAAGGCGAACCGTTCCCGTAGTTCCACGGGCGACGAATGGTGGCTCAAGCCGATGATGACGACATTCATTGGCGGTGGATGGGCGACAATAATAAAAATCCCCAGAACGTGAGCATGATGAAGGCGAAGCTGCCCAAGGCGCTCCAGGCGAACCGCCGCCCGCCCTGGCCAAATTTCCAATGGCCGATCAGCAGACTGAGATAAAACAACCAGATGAAAATGGAGTAGTCGAGCAGGGGATCGTTTTTGAAATAGACGCCGTATTTTTGTTTCAGCAAGAACGGGCTGAGCAACAACCCGGCGGTAAGCAGGGAAATGCCGCCGAGCAACAGTCCGTTCATCACGCGTTCCAGGCGTTGGATCGGTGGCAGGAGCGAAAAAATGGCGCGTAATTTGTGAAATTTCAGGTCGCGTTCCTCGGTCAAAAACATCAGCGCGGCGACCGCGCTCAAACCGAACGCGCCGATGGACAGCAAGATCAACGCGGCGTGCAAACTGGTCAGGCCGTTGCTAAAATCAGGTTGGGCCGCATGCGGCGGGTCCAGCGCGGGCATCAGCGCAAAGACGCCCATGAAGAAAAGGATGTGGGAGGCAAACGCGCCGATGAAGCGGAGCTTGGAAAAAATGCCCAGCACCAGGTAGCTCACGGTGATCGTCCAGGCGATGAACGTGGTGGCTTCGTAGAGGTTATTGACGGGACATTCGTTTATGGAAAAGCCGCGTTTGAACATGGCCAGGGTGTGCAGGGCGGCGGCGGTCAGGAGCAGGAAATAATTTACGCGGTCGTCCTTGCGAAAACCTTTTCGCCAAAGGAAAACCGAGTAGGCCGAGCTTAAGCCGTAAACCATCACGGCCAGCAGAAAACAATGCCGGTCTGTGAACCAAGACACGCTAACAGGTTAATTCAGAAATAGTCGCGGGCAAGTGCAACCTTGCCAATCCAGCCGGCATTTTGTCTAATTCGTCCGTGCTCAATCAGCAGACTCTTAACCGTTCTGCCACTTTTTCCGGCATTGGTTTGCATAGTGGCAATCGTGTGAATATGACCATCCTGCCCGCGCCCGCGAACAGCGGGGTGCGGTTTCGGCGCGTGGATCTCGAAGGCAAGCCGGAGATCGAAGCGCGCGTGGAAAATATCGGTGAAACCAACCGTTCCACAACCCTGGCCAAGGGAAATATCAAAGTCCACACAGTCGAGCATGTCCTCGCGGCGCTGGCCGGCTATGGCATTGATAACGCCGTCATCGAATTGGATGCGAACGAACCGCCGATCGCCGATGGCAGCGCGCGTGAATTTTGCAAGATCATCCTGGCGGCCGGCATCGCGACTTTGCCGGAGAAACGTGAAGTCTTCACACCCACCGAGCCGATCGAATTGAAACTGGGCGAGACGGTGATGACGCTGTTCCCGGCGGATGATTTTAAGATCACCTGCACCAGCGCGGATAAGAGCGGCCGGTTCACCCAATTTTACAGCACGGAAGTGAACTCGAAGACGTGGGAAAAAGAATTGTCCCACGCGCGAACCTTTTGTTTCTACGAAGAGATTGAATTTCTGATCAAGAACGGCCTGATCAAAGGCGGTAGTTTGGAAAACGCGATTGTCATCCGTGACGATGCGGTGCTGACCACGGAGCCGTTGCGCTATCCTGAAGAATTTGTCCGGCACAAAATGCTGGATATCGTCGGCGATCTGTCGCTGGCCGGAAAACCGATCCGGGGTCATCTCATCGCCGTGCGGCCAAGTCATTCGGCGAATTGTGAATTTGCCAAATTGGTCGTGGCGCAGATGAACAAGCCATTGCGGGCTGTGCAGACCTTCGCGCCGCCACCTTCTAAAAATCTGACGGCCAGGGCGGAGGCGACGGAAGTCGTCGCGGCTGAAGGCGCGATGAATGTCGAAGAACTGATGAAGTTCATCCCGCACCGGTTCCCCTTTTTGATGGTGGACAAGATTTTGAAGATGGAGGAAAAGCGGATTATCGGCCTGAAAAATGTGACGATGAACGAGCATTATTTTCAGGGCCATTTTCCCGGCCATCCGGTCATGCCGGGCGTGTTGCAACTGGAAGCGATGGCGCAGGTGGCGGGCGTGCTGCTGCTCAAAACAATCAACCAGGCAAATCAGATCGCGTATTTCATGTCGGCGGAAGAAGTGAAGTGGCGCAAGCCGGTGGTGCCGGGGGATACGTTGTTGATCGAAGTGGAGTTGACCAAGATCCGGGGCAAAATCGGCAAGGGCAAGGGCGTCTGCCGCGTGGCGGGCGATATCGTGAGCGAAGCGGAAATCACTTTCATGTTGGTGAGCGTATGATCCATACCACGGCAATCATTCATCCGAAGGCCAAGATCGGCGCCGGCTGCAAAATCGGCCCTTATTGTGTCATCGGCGAACACGTCGCGCTCGGCGAAAATTGCCGCCTGCATTCGCACGTCGTCATTGACGGGCACACGATGATCGGGGGCGACAATGAATTTTATCCGTTCTGCAGCATCGGGTTGCAGACGCAGGATCTGAAATGGCAGGGGGGCGTCACGCGCACGATTGTCGGCAGCCGCAATACGTTCCGCGAATATGTCACCATCCACAGTGCAACCAGTAATGGCGACGCGACCCGGGTGGGCTCACACAACCATATCCTGGCGTATTCCCATATCGCGCACGATTGCATCATCGGCAACCACATCATCATGTCAAACAACGCGACCTTGGGCGGACATGTCACGGTGGAAGATCACGCGGTCATCAGCATCTCGGCAGTGCATCAATTTTGCCGCATCGGAAAATTTGCGATGATCGGCGGCTGCTCCAAAGTCGTGCAAGATGTGCCGCCGTTCATGATCGCCGATGGTAATCCGGCGGAGACGCGCACCATCAACAAGGTGGGGATGGAGCGCCACGGGATTTCGACTGAGGCGCAAAATGCCTTGAAGCAGGCTTACAAAATCTTATTCCGCGAAGGCTTGTCCATTCCCAACGCCCTGACCAAGATTCAAGCTGAATTGCCGATGTTGCCGGAGATCCAGCATCTCGTCCAATTTGTCCGCACCAGCGAACGCGGCATCAGCAAATAGTCCAGCTTTGATCGGTTACGATTCACGACTGGCGATCTACGATTTAACCTAACCCGCGTTACAAGTTTCTGCTTTTGCTCTCGTCTATGGCTAATAAATGAGTGCAAGCTGATAGCTTGGGGGTTTTGCAATCGTAGATCGCCAGGCGTAAACCTTAAATCTCCTGGCGTCGTCACTTATCTCGTCATTGGCCTTTCATCCCGGCCGGCTCATATCTGCGTTTTTTACTAAATTTTTAAATCGTTCTAAGTATCCAACATCGCCCGCACCTTCCGGGCGAGGGCTACGGACGTATACGGCTTGGCCAAAAACGCCGTGCCGGAATCGAAAGTCCCCTTGCGAATGATGGCGTTCTCGGTGTAGCCGGAAGTGAACAACGTTTTAATTCCCGGAAAAATCTCTTTTACTGCCTGACTCATCGTGGGGCCATCCATATGCGGCATGACGACATCCGTAACGACCAGTTCGATCGGTCCGTCATACGTTTTGGCCAAATCCAAGCCGTCTTTGCCATGACAGGCAGAAACCACGCGATATCCTTGATGTTCCAGAACGATTCGAGCCAGATCGCGCACCGTTGGTTCATCTTCAACCAGCAATACGGTCTCGGTTCCCCGGGGCATGGTGTCCTCGCGCGCGCCGCCGCGCCGCCGCGGGGCCGAGGGAGATTCAGCCTTGGGAAGGTAAATATCAAACCGGCTGCCGTGGCCGACCTCACTAATGACATCGATATGCGCGCCGCACTGTTTGGCGATGGTTTGGCACGTCGCCAAACCGAGGCCGGTGCCCATGCCGGGCGGTTTTGTGGTGAAAAAGGGCTCAAACAAACGGGATTTTACCGTCTCCGTCATGCCGGTTCCTGTGTCCGCCACACTGATGACGATGTAATCGCCGGAGCCAATGGGTGATTTTTGGGTGGCTTTTAGAGTGGTGCCAGAGACATTTTGCGTCGTGATTTTAAGGCTCCCGCCGTTCGGCATGGCATCCCGTGCATTGACCACCAGGTTCATCAAGAGCTGCCACAGGTGTCCCGCGTCAGCCTTTACCGGGTGAACGTCCCGGCCCGGTAAAATCGTCACTTCGATGTTTTCTGCGACCAGGCGCCGCAGCATCTTTTCCATGTCCTGAATCACCTCATTGGGATTCATTATGGTGGCTTGGGGAGCCTGTTTCCGGCTGAAGATCAGCAGTTGCCGGGTCAGGCCAGAGGCCTTTTCTGCGGCCAGCTGAATGGCATCGGCATATCCCCGCTGGACTTCGTTGGTCACCTGCATCGAGAGTAATTCACTAAAACCCATCACTACGGAAAGAACATTATTGAAATCATGGGCGATACCGGCGGCAAGCTGGCCGATCGCCTCCATTCGCTGGGCCTGGATTACCTGTTCCTCCAGTTTGCATCTTTCGACGCGTTCATTTGCCTCACGCAAGGCTCTTTGAATGGCCGGCACCAGTCGCGAAATGCGATCTTTGAGGATATAATCAACCGCCCCGCGTTTCAGGCATTCAACGGCGATTTCTTCGCCGACCGTTCCGGAAACCAGGATGTAGGGGATTTCTGGATGTTTCGAGCGGGCCATATCCAAGGCCGCCAGACCATCAAAGCCGGGGATTGAATAGTCGGCCAGGATCAAATCGAAGCCGTTCTGATCCAAAGCAGAAACGAACGCCTGCTTGGTTTTTACATGCTCGATCTGAAAATTAAACTGATCCGTTTTGAGCGCGAAGCTCACGATCTCAGCGTCGGCGGAATTATCCTCCAGATGCAGTATGCGGATTTTTTGGTTCATAATCGGGCTCTCATAAGTCTCTTCGCAAGTTCAGTTCGGAATCTTTCAAAAATCTTTAAAAAAAAATCCGGGAGGTATAAATTGTCTAAATTGTTGAAATATTCGGGTCGAAACTCGCGAAGAAGAAGGTATGGAAAGCACAGTCAGCAAATTTGAGATGGAGGAGCGGGCCGATTATGAGTCGGTCATGACCAGACAATCGTTGTTGAGCCGGCTAAAAAACCGGAGCGATGATGAAAGCTGGATGACTTTCTACTACACCTATTGGCGGTTGATCTACAATACCGCGATCCGCGCGGGGTTAAACGACGCGGAAGCCAAGGATGTCGTGCAGGAAACGGTGGTCTCCGTCGTGAAAGCGATGCCTGATTTCCGCTATGACCAAAAGAAGGGCAAGTTCAAAGCCTGGCTCATGCGCATCACGCAACGGCGGATCGTTGACGAATGGCGGAAACGGGACAAGGCCCTGACCCAGGCCGAATCTAAACGGGTGGTGAACGAGGATGGCCAGGAATTTGAAGAATTGAATTCGATTCCTGATGCCAACGACGAATTGACGAAAATTTGGGATGCCGAGTGGGACCGCAACCTCTGGCATGCGGCCCTGGAACGGGTGCGGCGGAATGTGGATCTGAAGCAATATCAGATATTTGACCTGCTGATTTTCAAGAACCTGAGCGTGGCGGAGATCGCCAATACCATGAATGTCAACCGGCCGTATGTGTATTTGATCAAACATCGGATTCAAAAACTCTTGAAAAAAGAATGCCAGTTGATCGGGGAAGGAACGGCTTGAGATCGCGTTCATTTTTCCCCACCAACCAACTCCCAAGCAAATAAATTATGAACCACCGCACCTCTTACCATCTGGATAACGACGCCATTGAAGCTGTCATTTATGCTCGCAATCATGCCCCGCTTATGCAAACTCAGCGGGACATTTTATTCAAATTGACCCTTCGCCTGGACGAAGAGGGTTTTTTTGACCATGAGCCGGTCGCGGCATCGCAGTCCCACGACCAGCCCCCGAGCAGATGACATTATGAAAGTATCGAAAACGAAAAAATTAAACACGATCAAGCCCGGGCCTAGCCCGAAACCGAAACGGACTTCAGGACGCGGGCATGGCGGCCACGGCGGAAAACCGTCGCCTTCGCCGTCTGACTCACCCTCTGGCTCGTATTCCCCCATCCCGTCGGACAGTCCAAGTCCGAGCCCGAGTCCGAGTCCAATCCATAGCGGGAAGCCGCGTGAGCCACGTAAGCCGCATAAGCGCAAATCCAAGGCTCCCCAAAAGTCTTCCAAGGCTAAAAAGACTAAAAAGTCCCGTTAAGCCACGATGGATCAAGCAAATGCGTGCGCGGTGAAGAAGATCATTCTTCACTGCGGACTCTCGCCCGGCGACATCGTCATGTTGACGGCGGCGGTTCGTGATCTTCATCTTTGTTACCCCGGCCGATACCTCACTGGGGTCAGGACTTCCTGCGCTGAACTCTGGGATAATAATCCCTATGTCACGCCCTTGGATGAGGCGGACCCGACGGTTGAAACCATTGATTGCGCATATCCCCTGATCAACCAGTCGAACCGGACTCCGTACCATTGCCTCCACGGTTTCATTGATTTTCTGAATACGCGCCTGGGCCTTAACATTCGTCCAACGCGGTATCGGGGCGATATCCATCTTTCGCCTCCGGAACGAGCATGGTACTCGCAAGTCCGGGAATTGGCTGGTCGGGACATTCCGTTTTGGATCATCGCGTCCGGTGGAAAATTCGATGTCACCATCAAATGGTGGGCGCATGACCGGTATCAGGCCGTGGTGGATGCGTTTCGGGGAAAGATCCAATTCGTTCAAGTCGGCGCGGCGGGTCATCACCATCCCAAGTTGGACGGTGTCATTGATCTTCGTGGCAAAACCAATCTGCGCCAGTTGGTCCGCCTGACCTACCATGCCCAAGGTATTCTATGCCCGGTGACGGCGCTGATGCATCTGGCGGCGGCGGTGGAATCAAAGGCCGGTGAACCGGCGATCCGCCCTTGTGTCGTGGTCGCCGGGGGGCGCGAACCCGCTCACTGGGAACAGTATCCTGGTCATCAGTTCCTCCACACCATTGGGGCATTAAGTTGTTGCCAGGACAAGGGGTGCTGGCGGGGCCGGGTTGAGCCGTTGCGTGACGGGGATCACCGTGACCAAAAGCCGAGCCTCTGCGCCAATGTGGTGCAAGGTCTGCCGCGCTGTCTGGATATGATCAGTGCGGAGGAGGTCGTACAAAAAATTGCCGGATATTTTGCGGGCGGGGTGATTCGTTATCTCACGCCGGCGGAACGAACGGCGGCGATGCGTGGGGTCGTTGCCACCGCGAAGAACGACTTCGATGCTTTACCTTTAAATATTCACACGGCGGGACTGGCCTGCGATCGCGCGGCGGCGAGCCCGGTTCCACCATTGCCCGCCATGCAGGGCCGGGGCATTGTGATCTGCGCCGGCGGCATTCGCCTTTTCACCAATGCCTGGGTCTGCATCCAGAGATTGCGGCGTCTTGGATGCACGCTGCCGATCGAAGTCTGGCATATTGGACCGGCGGAAATGGATGCGGAAATGTCCGGCCTCCTGCAGGGCTTGGGAGTTTCCGTGGTGGATGCCGCCAAGGTTCGTTTGCAGCATCCCCTGCGGATATTGAACGGTTGGGAGCTAAAGCCATACGCCATGGCTCATTCTGCGTTCGCAGAAGTCCTGCTCCTGGATGCTGACAATGTTCCGGTCCTGAACCCGGAATTTTTGTTTGATTCCCGCGAATACAAATCAACCGGGGCAATCTTTTGGCCGGACTACGATCGCGTGCCGCAAAACAATCAGTTGAAAATCTGGCGCAGCTGCGGACTGCGGCGGCCAAACGAAAAGGAGTTTGAGACCGGACAAATCCTGCTGGATAAACGCCGTTGCTGGCACGCCCTGAATGTATGTCTTTGGTTCAATGCCAACTCCGATTTTTACTACCGTCATTTGCACGGGGATAAAGAGACATTTCATCTGGCCTTTCGTAAAGTTGGAAAATCTTATCATTTGATCCCGCATCCCGTTAAGCCGCTGGAGAAAACCATGTGCCAGCACGATCCAGCGGGGCGCGTGTTGTTTCAACATCGCAACCGCGCAAAATGGGATTTGGTACACAACCCCCGCATCAAGGGTTTTCTCTTCGAGCAAGAATGCCTCGCTCATTTGGCGGATCTAAAGCCCCGCTGGAGTGGCAAGCGGGGGAAGTTTCAGTCAAAGAAAATGCCATCAAAAGCGCCGCCAAAAACGCCACTAAAAGGTGCCGGCGGTTTTACCATTTCTGCGATCATGGCCGGTGATGCCAGCAACCCTGAAATTCGTCGAACGGTGAAAAACCTCTGCCAGCAGACTGACTGGCAGAATGCGCCCGTCCATTATTGTGAGGTGAAGACGGCGGACGGGGAAATCCAGTGGCGGAATGTGTTTGAACAGAGACTGAAAGCCGGCAGCGATTTTTTACTCCTGCTCTCGGGAAATCTAACCTTCAATCGCCAGCTGGTGGACAACCTTCAACGGTGGCGGCCATTTGGCCGGGACCCCAAGCTTGCCAGCATTTACAATTCTGGAATCCATGAGGTCGCGATCGACTCCCACAGTAATGCACGCCTGCTGGCGGGTGAACGGCAACTTGAGAGCCGGGCCATGGTGATATCCCGGGATTTCGCCCGGCTTATCCTGGATCGGTCGCGGAGAATTCAATTGATTATGCGGCCGGATTTTCTAAAACTTCAGCTTAAGTTGAAGACGCCCGTTTACTTCCATGCACCGTCATTGACACAGACGGCCGGGAAGTTGCGCCTGCCAAACGGTCACCCGCAGCGGGCCTTTGACTTTGATCCGATTTGGAAAGCAAAAACGTGATCAATGGCCGACGATCCATTTAACCCGGAGTCCCGGAACCAGCGGCCCAAACTGCACGGACCGCTTTCAATTCCCCATCATACTTTGGTTCGCCGGATTGGGTTTGGCAGCTATGGCGAAATCTGGCTGGCGATAAACTCCATGGGAGTTTATCGCGCGGTAAAAATCGTTTACCGGGATTCTTTCAGCGATCAGAAACCATTCGAGCGCGAGCTCTCCGGCATCCGCAAATTTGAACCCATCTCGCGCACCCATGAGGGATTCATCGACATTCTCCAGGTCGGCTTTGATGATGCGGCGGGATGTTTTTTCTACATCATGGAGCTGGGGGATGACGGCGAAGCCAAAACCGTCTTTGACCCCGAGGCTTACCGTCCTAAAACCTTGGCCAGCGAAATCGCCGCCCACGGACGCATCCGTATTGACGACTGTCTCCAATTGGGCTCCGATCTGGCCAAGGCCCTTCACCAGCTGCACACGCATGGCCTGGTCCATCGGGACATCAAACCTTCCAACATCGTTTTTGTGGAGGGCAAACCCAAGCTGGCTGACATCGGCATGGTGGCGGGGGTTGATGACAAAAAATCTTATGTCGGCACGGAAGGGTTCATTCCGCCGGAAGGTGCCGGCGCGCCGGGGGCGGACATCTACAGCCTCGGCAAAGTTCTCTACGAAGCCAGCACGGGCGAAGATCGCCAGCATTTTCCCGAACTGCCCGCCGCGCTGCTGTCGTCACCGGAAAGCCAGTCGTTTCTGGAGTTAAACGAAATCATTTTACGGGCGTGCAAGAACGACGTTTCCGAAAGGTATAAGACCGCTGCGGAAATGAACGCGGATCTGGTGGTGTTGCTGGATGGAAAATCCGTCAAGCGCCTGCGCCAGCTCGAGCGCAGTTTGCTGACCGCCAAACGGGTGCTCCTGGGTGTCTTCACGGCGGCAGTCGTCGGCCTGATTGTCTTTTATCCGTTTTACCAAAATCGCAAAGAGCGGAATGCGTTGCGGCAGCGGGATATCGGCTCGGCGGTCGCCTATGGCAATCACGCGCTGGAAACCGGCGACCTGCTGGGTTCACTGCCGTTTTATGCGGAGTCTCTGCGCTTGCAGCACGAGGCCAAAGCTCCGGAAGCGGAGGACCGGTTCCGGTTGGGCACGGTGCTGGCGCAGTGCCCCAAATTGACCCGCTTCTGGACGGAAGAGACCGAGATCAGCGATGTCGGATTCAGCCCCGATGATTCGCGGCTCATCCTCGCAGAAGCCATGAAGGGCGTTAAGATATTCAATTTGACCGATGATTCCGCGCCGGTGTCCATCAAGCTGCACAGTTTTGCGATGTCCGTTGAATTCAGCCCGGATGGCCAAAACGTGGTGATCGCGAGCGGCAATGCCGCCCGGATTTTTGATGCCAAAAAACTTAACCAATTGGCGCAGTTCGATCATCCCGACCAGGTCACCTCAGCGCGTTATTCCCCGGATGGCCGCCGGTTGGTCACGGGCTGCGCAGATGGCCAGGTGCGGGTTTGGGACATCGCGAGCGGCACCGCCCAAGTCAAAGGAACGCATGCCGCCCGGATCCGCCAGGCCAAATTCAGCCATGACGGCAAACTGATCGCGAGCGCGGCAGATGACAGCATCGTGGCGATTTGGGACGCGGCTTCCGGCCGGTTGATCAGCCGCCTCCCGCATCCAAGCTGGGTCACCGATGTTGCCTTTAGCCCCAACGATGCCGAAGTAGTGACGGCCTCCGTGGACGGGCGGGCCCGGGTCTGGGAGACCAATGGCGTCCAGCGTCTCCCGGAAATCATTCACGAAGATGCCGTGACCAGCGTCGGGTTCAGCGCGGATGGAAGATGGATTTTGACGGCTTCGATGGATGGCACCGCCAGGATTTGGCAGGACCGCACGCTGTTGCCGGTTCCGGTAAATCATACATTGCGCAACGGGGGACGCATCCGGCGTGCGTCGTTCAGTGCCGACGGCAGTCAAGTTGTCCTGGGCGGCGAGAGCGGAGCCGTCTATGTCTGGTCGCTGACGGGACAGGTTTCTCCGCCGCCCGCTCCCCGCAGTGTGATCAGCGGCGATGGGCAGCGGCTGATGATTTGTGTCGGCGGCGAAGTATCCATCACTAATATGGCGACCGGGATGCCGGCTGGCCAGCCGCTGCATTTTGATGCACGCATCGAACTGATCCGGCTCAGTGTTAATGGCCGGTTGGGCGCCGTCGTACGTCAAGGGACGCCGACGAATTGTTTTATTGCGACCTTGTTCGATGTTCAACAGCCGCAAACCCGCAAGGCTGAACTGGAGATCAAGACCGATCACTGGGCCATCTGCCTGGATGCTGACGGGCAGCATGCTGCGGTCCTGGACGGTGATCTGATCCGGATCGTTGACCTGTCCACGGGGATGGTGACCTCCGGGCATCTGCCGATTGCCGATTACGACGGTAGCATTCTTAATTGGCACGGGCAACGGTTGATCACCTGGGGGCCAGGTTCCACTTTCATGCGGGTATGGTCCTTGCCATCGGTCACCGAGTGTTATTCGCCCTTGAAAATGCCCACCCTCGTCTCTGACCTCCGACTGAGCCCGGACGGAACCAGGCTGCTGGCCAGTTGCTCGGATACCACCTTGGCGCCGTGTTATGCCGTGGAATGGGACCTGGCGACGGGGCAGGAAATCGGGACGCGCATGAATCACCAGGACGGAGTGTTGAGCACGTGTTATAGTCCGGACGAAACTAAAATCGGCACCGGCGGCGAGGACTACGACGCCTCCATTTGGGATGCCTCCGAAAAACATCAACATCTACGGGGCATCCGTCATCATGGACAGGTGAACAGCGTCGCCTTTAATCTGGATGCCACCGCCTTCATTACGGGCAGTCGGGACGGTACCACCCGTATCTGGTCAATCGCCACCGGTGACCCCTTGTCGCCCGCTTTTTATCATCTGGCCGGCATCAAAAAAGCCATGCTGCTGGGGGACAACTCACATCTTTGGGTGGAGACGACGAGAGATAATGATTATCTTTGGACGATCATCCCCGACCCGAAGCCGGTGGCCGATGTACGTTTGATCGCCGATATCCTGAGCGGCGAAACATCCGAAGAGCAGGGCGGTTCGACGCCGGAAAGACGCGCCTTTCTGCAAACTAACTGGGCCCGGCTGCGCCAGTTGTATCCCGCAATGTTTTCCGCCTCAACGGCGGAGGTGCAAACCTGGCACGAACACCTCGCGCAAGAATGCGAATCGCGCAAAGATTGGTACGGAGCTGTCTATCACCTAAAGATACTCGCCCGCAACGGCGATACGAATGCCACCGCAAGGTTGAACGCAGCCAACGCGAACGCCTTGCGCTAGACATTAACGGCGTAGGCACCCGAGAACGTTATGAGGTTTTTTAGCCACGGATTGAACACGGATAACATTCAACATTTAACTCCCAAGGACGCGTGGGCATATTACCTTCGAAGTTCGAGGTTGAATGTTAGTTCTGAATCAACCTCCTCGCCCTTGCAGGAGAGGGGAAATGGGGCACGAGGCCAGGCAAGGTTTCTCAAATGCATGTTGATGGTTCAAGCTTTGCAATCGTAAATCGCAGTCGTAAATCGTAACTTTTTCAAGTTTGAGGCTTACGTCGTCTTCTACAAAAATAAGCGGCCCCCTCATCCCGGCCTTCCCGTTGGGGCGAAGGAGGGCGATGCGTCGCGCACTGATTGTTCGTCCGCTCATTTCATCAACCCAACGCAGGGTGGTTCCCGGCCGCGGAAACCTTCTCTCTAACCCCGCTAAACGGGGCTCAGATGTTCTAACTCTTGTGCGCTTCTTTGGCCCAGGTGTCTTTCAACGTGATCGTGCGGTTGAAAACAGGCTTGCCGGGCGTGCTGTCCTGGTCCAAGACAAAGTAGGCCAGACGTTCAAATTGGTAACGTTCCTCTGGCGATGCAGATTGCAAACTGGGTTCACATTTTGCCGTGATGACTTCCAGTGAGTTGGGATTGATGACAGATTTAAAATCGCGTCCGTCTTTTTCCGGTTCAGCTTCGGTGAAGAGCCGGTCATAGAGGCGCACTTCCGCGTCAATGGCGTGGCTGGCGCTGACCCAATGGATTGTGCCTTTGACCTTGCGGGCAGCCGTAGGGCCGCCAGTTTTGCTGTCGAGATCGGCAGTGCAACGAAGTTCAATGAGGTTGCCAGCGGCATCTTTTATGACCTCGTCGCACTTGATGATGTAAGCGTATTTCAAACGTACTTCGCCGCCGGGTTTGAGGCGGAAAAACTTTGGTGGGGGCACTTCCGCGAAATCATCGCGTTCGATGAACAGTTCGCGGCTGAAAGGGACTTTCCGTTTGCCGGCATTTTCGTCCTCAGGATTATTGGTCGCATCCAGTTCTTCGGTTTTACCTTCCGGATAATTGGTGATGACGATCTTAATCGGACGCAACACGGCGAGCCGGCGCAGTGAACGCTGGTTCAAATCTTCGCGGATGGCGTGTTCGTAAACGGCGACATCGGTGAGGCTGATATATTTGGTGACGCCAACCCCGATGGCAAAATTACGCAACGCGGCTGCGGTCACGCCACGCCGACGAATGCCACTGATGGTGGGCAGACGGGGATCATCCCAACCGGTGACAACCTTGTCCTGCACCAGCGAAATCAGTTTGCGCTTGGAGACGATGGTGTGGCTGGGAATCAATTTCGCAAATTCATACTGCTTCGGCAGCGTGCGCGGCAGGTCGAGGCTTTCCAGAATCCAATCATAGAGCGGACGATGAACCTCAAATTCCAGCGTGCAGATGCTATGCGTGATGCCTTCCAGATAATCACTTAAGCAATGCGCAAAGTCGTAGAGAGGATAAAGACACCACTTGGCGCCGGTATGATGATGTTCGACGTGGCGGATGCGGTAGAGCAGGGGGTCGCGCAACCAAACATTGGGCGCGGCCATGTCAATCTTAGCACGGAGCGTGCGTGCGCCGTCGGGAAATTCACCAGCTTTCATGCGCGTGAATAGATCCAGATTTTCTTCAATACTGCGATTGCGCCACGGAGAATCTTTACCTGGACGATCCGGCGCACCGCGATACGCATCGGTATCGGCGGCGGACAGATCGCAAACGTAGGCTTTACCCTTCTTGATGAGGGTTACGGCAAATTCATAGATCTCATCAAAGTAATCGCTGGCGTAAAAAGGTTCCGCCGGCTTTTTGAGTCCTAGATTCTTGTCCGCCCAACCGGCGATGAGCCAGTCCACGTCAGTTTGGATGCTTTCGACGTATTCGATGTCTTCTTTTGCCGGATTGGTGTCATCCATGCGCAGATTGCAGGTGCCGCCAAACTCATGGGCAATGCCGAAATTCAGGCAAATCGACTTTGCGTGGCCAATGTGCAGGTAGCCATTCGGTTCCGGCGGAAAACGTGTGACGATCTTCGGATATTTATTTTCGACAACATGGGTTGCCACGATATCGCGGATAAAATCCGACGGCGCAGGCGTTTCTTTATTTTCCAAACTCATAAAAATGCTAGCGGAGCGTAACAAACCGTAAGGACGATGGCAAACTTGCTGCGGGAAAGAAAATCACGGTGATTCCTCCTGTTGCCAATTTGCAGCCGCGTTATTTACTGGAAGCGATCGCTTTGAAATCTGCCGGCGAAACGGTTTCACCCCGGTAGAGGCTGACGTTGGAATGGTCCCAGGAAACCAATAATGATTGGTGATCAGCGCTCGCCAGATAATTAAAATGGACCTCACCTTGGTGCCAGTTGACCGGTGTCACGGCATCCACGCTGCGGACGGTGGATTGAAATAATTCGCTGACCACGGCGATGATGCCGTCCACGTTCACGATGTCACCGATCTTCTGCGCGGCGGACTGGGTTGGCGTCGGCGATATGAGCGGGTCGAGCGGTTGGTAAAGCGTCCAATTCTTTGCGTCCTTCGCAGTGCCACAGACCAGCACCATGGAATTGCTGTCATCACCGGTCAACATGTATTCATGGCAGTCATAAATGCTGCCTACCGCCGCAATCTCGGTGACTACGTGGGCGGTGACTTGATAGTTGGTGCCGTTCCATTTGATCGTTGTGCCAATAACCAGTGGCAATGCCGCCGCCGTCATTTTTCTGACCGGTTTTGCTTCGCGCGGTCCGGCGCAGGAAGAGAAGCCGCGGCCAAAGACAACAATGAAAAAGAAGCCGGCGATGATGACATAAAAAACCGCTGCCCAAACGTTGGAATTATTCCCGTAGTTTGAAGCCGTACCACCGCTGAAGCGGTGGTAAACTCCTCTCGAAGCTGGTTGCAGATTAAATGCCTTTTCTACCGCGTCATTGGTCAGGTTGAGGCCGCTGTAATATTCCACAATGTCGCCGGTCCAACTGACCACCTGCATGATGCCGCTGGCCTCGGCATTGAAATAATTGGCCACACTACCGACGCGGAGGCTGTCATCCGGCGGCTCGCCTTCGATGCGATACACTTGCGACGTTTGCACCAAAGTTACGCGGAC
>DASYEY010000218.1:0-23942 GCA_036498725.1 Verrucomicrobiia bacterium
CGATAGAGGGCGATGCGTTTGCCGGGGGCGGGCACATAATAAAAATTTTTTACGCCATAACGGAAACGGATCCAGATCGCCTGCAGGCAAAACCAAAAGATCAGGAAAACCTTTTTGCCCTGAAATTCCCCGATGCCGGACAAGCTGCGCGAGAAACGGGCATTGACGTGGTAGCATTCCAGCCCGGGCACCGCCGGAGGCGGCTGGTTTTTTTTTCGCGCGTCGCCCCCAAAGCCCTCAAGCATGAGCTGCACCATGTAGCTCTGGCCATGATGTGGCGGGGGTGTATGAGCAAAAATGAGCAGTTTCATTGCATCGGTCGCGCGGAGAATCTGGTCGAAAATCGGGTTCGATGGAAGATTTTTCAGCGGGCTGGCCTTTTGCTTTTCAGCCGCTATGCTGGACGCCTATTTTTGTATGGTAATCAAGAAGGTAAATGTTCTTGGCGTCGGCATCAGCGTTCTAAATTTACCCGCCGCGCTGGCCGCGCTGGCGGAGGCGCTGGCCACCCGCCGCAAAGGTTATATCTGCGTGACTGGCGTTCATGGCGTGATGGAGGCACAGGACGATCCGAATTTCAAAAGTATTTTGAATGGCGCTTTTCTCTGCACGCCGGATGGCATGCCGATGGTCTGGGCGGGCAAATTGGCAAGGCATCCCGAAATGAGCCGGGTTTACGGGCCGGACTTGATGTTGGAAGTTTGCGCCTGGAGTGAAAAATCCGGATGCAAACATTTTTTCTATGGCGGCGCGGAGGGCGTGGCGGAATTATTGGCGGATAAATTGAAGGCAAAATTTCCGAAATTACAGGTCGTCGGCACTTACACCCCGCCGTTCCGGCCGCTGAATGCCAATGAAGAAAAGGCCTTGGCCGGGCAAATTCACCAAGCGCGACCGGACATTTTGTGGGTCGGTTTGAGCACGCCCAAACAAGAGAAGTTCATGGTTGAGTACCTGCCAAAACTGGAGGTGACCCTCATGGTTGGTGTTGGTGCGGCCTTTGATTTTCACAGTGACCGGCTCAAGCAGGCTCCCCGCTGGATGCAGCGCAGCGGCTTGGAATGGTTTTATCGGTTGTGCCGCGAGCCGCGCCGGCTGGCATGGCGCTACGGTCGCAATAACCCGTTGTTTGTCTTAAAATTTTTCGGTCAAATGCTCGGGTTAAAAAAATATCCCGCGCCGTGACTTTCCGCGAATTTGTTTGAGTCATTCTAGTGATTTCGTACTCTAAACCCTGCACTTTTAATTAAATTGTGACCAAAAATGAGACAGTCAAGCAGCCTCCCATTGGCGGAGTGCTTTGGCCGCACGAGGTCGCCTTTTTGGCGTTGCTGGCGGTGGCTTACCATTATACCGACGCCAAATTTCGCGGCGGTGGCAGCCTGCCGGTGATGCTGTTCGGTGCGGTGGTGATCGCGGCGTTTCCCGTCCTAGCCTATCGTTGCAAGGACGAATGGCAGGTCTTGCCCAACAAAGGATTATTTTTTGTGCTCGCTGGCGCGTGGACAACGCTCTTTGCCTTTCTGGGTAATGCCACGTTTGGTTACGTCCAGTCCGCATCTTTGTTCGCCTGGATGTTTGACGCTTACACGTCTCCCCTCGCTGAAGAGCAATATGGTTTGTTGTTACCTTTCGTGGTGCTGGTTCTGTTTTGGTGGAAACGCAAAGAACTTGTGGCCAAACCGCTGGAATTTTGGTGGCCGGGGGCGATTTTATTCGTGGGTGCGTTATTTCTGCATATCATCGGTTTTATTGCGCAACAACCCAAATTATCTTTGATCGCGTTTATCATCGGGATTTATGCCCTGACTGGTCTGGCGTGGGGTAAAAATTGGTTGAAAACCAGTTTCTTCCCGTTTTTCCTGCTGATATTTTGCATTCCGGCCAGTGATTCAGCGGATTGGCTGACCTTGCGCTTGCGCCTGTTGGTGTCATGGATTGTTTCCATCATCGCTCATTGTGGACTGGCGCCGGATTTGATCCGCGACGGCACGCAACTTTACGATGCGCAACATACGTTCGCCTACGAAGTTGCGGCGGCATGCAGCGGCATTCGCAGCCTGGTGGCGTTACTGGCTTTGACTTCAATCTACGGCTTCATCACATTCAAATCGCCATGGAAACGCGCCGTGATGATCGCATCGGCTTTGCCGTTGGCAGTTCTAGGCAACGTGGCGCGGCTGTGTTTCACCATTATGGTGGCGGAAACGTTTGGTCAGGATGCAGGCAAGGCCGTGGAAACGTATGCTGGATTTGTGACCTTTGCGGTCGCCATCGGTTGTGTGTTTCTGATTTCCCGCTGGCTGGAAAAAACTGAGCCCCAAACATCATCAACTCCGGAAGCTGCCAGCCTATGAGTCATGCCAAGAAAATTTTCGGGGCGGGCCTGCTCGTTTTAATTGCAGCGACGGCAGTTTTGCTCATGCACATGAAGGCGCATCAGCGCTTGGGCGACCCGGGGGTAAAAACCCGGCCAATGGCGGGCACCAAAAATTTGGAGGTATTGTTACCGGTGACCGTGCCGGGCTACAAATCAGAGATTTTGACCAATGCGGAAACGGAATTATTGAAACTGCCGAGTGATACCAGTTTCCGGGTGCGGGCGTATCAGGCGGACGATAATAGTTTCTGGTCGCAAATCAGCGTGGTCGTGATGGGCGTGGATCGCTCCAGCATTCATAAACCACAGATTTGCATGACGGGTCAAGGCTGGATGATTGATAATTCGCTGACGCGCGTCGAAAATGTCCGGCTGGACCGCCCGCAGGCCTATGATTTGCCGGTCAATAAGATCGTTGCCACCAAGACAGTTCAGGGCGCGGATGGCAAACCACAAACCTGGCGTGGCATTTATGTTTATTGGTATGTGGACGCGACGCATTATACGGCGAATTCATGGCAATGGATGGCTTGGTGGTTGCCGCGCGATCTTTTGTTGAATGGAGTGCTTGAACGCTGGGCTTATATCTCTTATTTTACCCCCTGCCAGCCGGGGCAGGAGGAAGCGACGTTTAGCCGGATCAAGCAATTGATCGCAAAAACTGTGCCGGAATTCCAGACGGTTCCGCAGGCGAATTCAGTCAGATAAAACCTTGTTTCCGGCGGTGGATTGTTTTCATCGGCAGGATTGATAAAAAACCATGTTGCAGCGCGACCATCGTTTCCGAACGCAGCTTCATCAACTCACAGATGCGTGTGTTTTCGCCGTGGCCTTCTGGCTTGCCTTTGCCTTGCGTGGCAATCCGTTATTTTCACAATTGATCGGCATGGATGCCGTGAAGGTGGGCGAGGCTAATTTTGATAAAATCCTCTGGCTCTATCTGGTAATTTTCCCCGCAGCACCGTTAATCTTGGAATCCCAGGGTTTTTATAACCGCACCATTTTAGATTCGCGGCCGGCCATGTTCTGGCCGCTGTTGAAAAGTTGTTTCATCGTGACGATGGGGTTGATATTGATCGTCTATGTTTTCAAGCTGACTGTGCCGCGCGGGGTGATGACCCTCTTTGGCGTCCTGGCCTATGCGTTGGTTTGGGCCAAAGAAGAGGCGTTGCGATTGGCGCTAAAAAGCAAGCTTGCCAAGGCGCAATATAAACGCCGGATTGTGCTGGCTGGCACGCCTTGGGAAGTCAACCGTCTGCGCCGGATGTTGAAAAGCCGTAACGATGCCAGTACCGAGATCGCTGCCGAATTCAACATCAGTGAAGCTCCGCCGAAGCATTTGATCGAACTATTGCATGAGCATTCCATCAGCGGTGTGCTTATTAGCGCCCGGCATACGGAATTGGAGCGGGTCGAAAGCCTCATCCAGCTTTGCGAAATTGAAGGGGTGGAAGCCTGGTTGGTGGCGGATTTTTTTGCCACCCAGATCGCCCGCGCCAGCTTTGATGAAATGTTCGGCCATCCCTTGCTCGTTTTTCGCAGCACCCCCGAGGCGTCGTGGCAGATGCTGATTAAAACCCTGATCGATTTTTTTGGCGCGGCCGCCGTCCTTTTGATTTTGACCGTCATTCCGGTCATTCCCATCGTTGCGTTGCTGGTAAAATTTACTTCGCCCGGCCCGGTTTTTTTCCGTCAGCAACGATCCGGCCTCAATGGCGCACCGTTTTCCATCTTCAAATTCCGCACCATGACGACCAACGCCGAGCAATTAAAGCACGAGCTGGCGGCGATGAACGAGATGAGCGGCCCGGTTTTCAAAATCACGAACGATCCACGCGTCACGCCCATCGGCAAGTTGCTCCGCAAATTCAGCCTGGATGAATTTCCGCAGCTTTTTAATGTTCTGCGCGGCGAGATGAGTTTGGTGGGACCGCGTCCATTGCCGGTGGATGAAGTCAAGCGGTTCAACGACCTCGCGCATCGCCGGCGATTGAGTGTCAAACCCGGCCTGACTTGCCTGTGGCAGGTCAATGGACGCAATAAAATCACCAATTTTCAGGAATGGGTTCGGCTGGATCTGGAATATATTGATAACTGGTCCATCTGGCTGGATATCAAAATTCTTTTGCGCACCATCCCAGCGGTTTTTGCCGGCACAGGCGCCAAATGAATCGTTTAATGTTTTCCAACTACCCTTAACCTGCGCTATGCAATTTCAGGAATGAAAAATAAACAACCAACTTCCGTCATCACCGGCGCCGCCGGCTTTCTCGGTTCACACTTGACCGATCTGCTGTTGTCGCGCGGGCACAAGGTCATCGGCATTGACAATTTTGTCACCGGCTCGGTGGATAACATTTCGCATCTGGGCGGCAATCCCAATTTCAAATTCATCCAGCAGGATGTCACAGAATTCATCTTTCTTGATTGTCCGGTGGACTACGTCTGGCATTTTGCGTCGCCCGCCAGCCCGATTGATTATCTGCAGATCCCGATTCAAACCATGAAAGTGGGTTCATTGGGCACACACAAGGCGCTTGGCCTGGCCAAGAACAAAGGCGCCCGTTTTCTGGTTGCTTCCACGTCGGAAATTTACGGCGATCCCATCGTTCATCCGCAAGTTGAAGAATACTGGGGCAACGTCAACACCATCGGCCCGCGCGGCTGCTACGACGAAGCCAAGCGTTTCGCTGAAGCGCTGACGATGGCCTACCATCGTGAGCACAAGGTGGCGACCCGCATCGTCCGCATCTTCAATACTTACGGCCCGCGCATGCGCCTCAATGACGGCCGTGTGGTCCCCGCATTTATCAGCCAGGCGTTGAAGAACAA
This sequence comes from Verrucomicrobiia bacterium, assembly GCA_036498725.1. Classification (GTDB taxonomy): domain Bacteria; phylum Verrucomicrobiota; class Verrucomicrobiia; order Limisphaerales; family UBA11358; genus UBA11358. The sequence goes on from DASYEY010000218.1 coordinate 5,213, forward strand.
ACCCATCACCGTTTTCGGCCAGGGAACGCAAACGCGCAGTTTTTGCTACGTCTCGGACTTGATCGAAGGCATCTATCGCCTGATGATGAGCGATTATGATCTGCCGGTGAATATCGGCAATCCGACCGAAATGACGATGCTTCAATTTGCCGAGGAAATCATCCGGGCGACCAAATCCAAAAGTAAAATCGTTCACAAGCCCTTGCCGCAGGATGATCCCAAACAGCGCAAGCCGAACATCACCAAGGCAAAAGCCATTCTGAAATGGGAGCCCAAAGTGAAGCTGGCCGAAGGTTTGACGGATACGATCGCATATTTCCGCACGAAAGTCTGAAAGATTTGCGCTGGGCGATATTCGGTTTACGCGCTGTCAAAACTGCGGCATCGTCAATCACAAATCGTATATCGTAAATTGAGAATGCTTTTCCGTGCGCGCCAATTTGAAGTCCGTTTTCCCCGCCCGGCCCTGGTCATGGGCATCATTAACCTTACGCCGGATTCTTTTTCGGATGGCGGAAATTTATTGAGCCCGCGCGCGGCGGTCGGACGTGCGCTGAAGTTGGTGGCGGCCGGGGCAGAAATTCTGGACATTGGTGGTGAATCAACGCGGCCGGGCGCCAAACCAGTTGCCGAAAAGGAAGAATTACGCCGCGTGATTCCCGTCTTCGAGCAATTGGCGGCAAAATTGGGCCGGCGGCCGGCCAAGCCCGTTTTGCTCTCGATTGACACGATGAAACCCGCCGTGGCCCGCGCGGCGCTGGCGGCCGGCGCGAGCATGGTCAACGACGTCGCGGCCAACCGCCGGGACCCGGCGATGTGGCGGGTCATCGCTGAATTTGGTGCCGGATACATTTGCATGCACGCACAAGGCTCGCCCTTGACGATGCAGAGAAATCCGGCTTATCAAGATGTCATCCGGGAAGTCCGCGCTTTTTTCGTTGAGCGCTTAAAAAAACTGCGGGCAGCGGGCATAGCGCCCGAACAGGTCATTTTTGATCCGGGGATCGGCTTTGGCAAAACCCTGGAGCATAATCTGCAACTGCTCGCGCACTTGAACGCCTTTGCCGGATTAAAACGACCATTGCTGCTCGGGGTTTCAAGAAAATCGTTCATCGAAAAAATTTCGGGCGCAAAATTGAATGAACGCTTGCCAGCCTCCCTTGCGTGCGCGACTCTGGCGCTTGAATCGGGCCTGCACCTTGTACGCACACATGACGTGGCGGAAACGGTGCAGGCGTTGCGGATGGCGGAAGCCATTTTAAGCCGGAAAATAAATGTGGAATAACTGGGCCAACTTCGATGACGATTGTCGCCACGCGGTGGAAATCCTGATCCTCGCGGTGCTCATCTATTTCGCCTTGCGGATCGTGCGGGGTACGCGCGGCTGGCCGGTTGTGATCGGTTTTTTTGTGATTTTGCTGGCGGTCGTGGCGGCGACCACGATCCTCGACTTGAAGGTGCTGCAATGGCTGCTGGGCAGCGCTTCCGTGTTCATCGTCTTCGGCGCCCTGGTGATCTTCCAGCCCGAATTGCGCCGCATGTTGGCGGAACTCGGTAATTTGCCGCTTTTTGCCACCACGCACGAACAACGCGAAAGCATCGAGATCGTCATCCAAACCTGTGAGCGGCTGGCCGAGGTGAAGATCGGGGCGTTGATCGCGATTGAACAATCCATCCAATTGCAGGAAGCGGTGGAATCCGGTATCAAGGTAGATTGCGAAGTGACACCGGAAATGCTGGAGACGATTTTTTTTCCGAACAACGCGATTCATGACGGTGGCGTCATCATCAAGGGCGACCGGATTGCTTATGCGGCCTGTATCTTCCCGCTGACGCAGCGGTCGGATTTGAACAAATCGCTGGGCACACGGCATCGGGCGGCGATCGGATTGAGTGAGGAAACGGATGCCATCATTGTGGTCGTTTCCGAGGAGAGCGGGATGATTTCTTACGCATATAAAGGCCAGCTGGTACGTGGGGTGACGCCGGAAGAATTGCGCGCCTTCCTGACTTCGATCATTCTGCGTCCGGCCCGAACCCATAATCTGGTGCGCTGGATTCGTTCGCAGTTCAACGAAACAAATAAATCTTCCGGCCCGGCGGTCATTACCAAGCGCGAGCCGCGTCCGGCGGGGAAACCGGCGGCAAAATAAATCCGATGCGTGACCTGTTCATCAAAGATTGGGCCTGGAAATTGTTCTCGCTATTTTTGGCGGTGGCAATCTGGCTGACCGTGCACCGCATTTTACAGCCGGAAACGGTTTCGCCCACTGACGCAGTCACCAAATTTACCTATGAAAACATGTCGGTGCTGGTGGTTTCCTCGGTGGCGGATGTCAGCCTATACCACGTTTCACCTGCAGCCGTCAAAGTCACCGTCAGCGGGCCGCCGGAGGTGATGGACCGGTTGCAGGCCAGCCAGGTCCGCGCCTTGGTGGACCTTACCAATACCATGGATGATATGGCGCCGATCAGCATCCTGACGCCGCCCGAAGTCACTTTGCTTAAAGTCGAGCCGCAAATGGTTTCGGTGATTCCGCCGGCCAAGCATTGATTTTATTTAATGATGAGTGCACCCCCAAAAATTTTCGGCACGGACGGCGTCCGCGGCACGGCGAATATCGAACCGGTCACGGCCGAGACGGCCTTGAAACTTGGCCGCGCCGCCGCGCATGTTTTCAAAAACCTGGAACGCCAGTCGCGCAGCCGGGGCAAACATAAGATTGTCATCGGCAAAGATACGCGGCTTTCCGGCTATATGCTGGAGAACGCGATTTCATCCGGCATCCTTTCGATGGGAGTTGACGTGCTGTTCATCGGGCCGTTGCCCACGCCCGGGGTGGCTTACGCGACCCGTAGTTTACGCGCGGATGCGGGGCTGGTGATCACCGCTTCGCACAATCCGTATACCGACAACGGCATCAAATTTTTTCGGGCGGACGGTTACAAGCTGGACGACAAGATTGAAGGCGAGATCGAGCGCCTGGTTTTTACCGGTGAGATCGAGAAGGTCCGGCCCAGCGCCGGCGAGATCGGCAAAGCCGTCCGGATTGATGATGCCCTGGGCCGTTACATTGAATACGCCAAGTCTTCCTTCCCGAAGCACCTTACGCTGGAAGGACTGAAGATTATTTTGGATTGTGGCCATGGCGCGGCCTACAAAGCCTCACCCTGTGTGCTGCGCGAATTGGGCGCCGAAGTCATTGTTTTCAACAACCAGCCGGACGGCAAAAATATCAATGAAAATTGCGGTTCAATGCACCCGGAAATGATGTGCCAGAAGGTCGTCGAACATGGCGCGCACATTGGTATCGCACATGACGGTGACGCCGACCGCGTTTTGTTGTGCGATGAAACCGGCGCTTTGATTGACGGCGATGACATCATGGCCATGGCTGCGCTGGAAATGCTGGGTGAAAATACGTTGGCTGAAAAAACACTGGTCAGCACGGTGATGAGCAATGCCGGCCTCGAAGCGGCCATCAAAAAAGCCGGCGGACGGATGCTGCGTACGGCGGTCGGTGATAAAAACGTGATTGATGAGATGCTGCGGAATGGCTTCAACTTCGGCGGCGAACAAAGCGGCCATCTGATCTTTCGCGACCACGGGACGACCGGCGACGGTTTGGTGGCGGCCTTGCAGATTTTACGGATCCTCAAATCAAAAGAACAGCCGCTGTCCCAACTCGCCAAATGTTGGACGCGTTTTCCGCAACGTGTGACCAATGTGAAGGTGCGGGAGAAAAAGCCGTTTGACCAGCTTGCCGGGGTGAATCAACTGGTGGCCGAAGCCGAACAGGAATTGCAAGCGCAAGGCGGGCGTCTGCTGCTGCGTTATTCCGGCACCGAACCGAAAGTGCGCCTGCTCGTAGAAGGTCGCGATCCGGCGGTTTTGAAGAAATGGTCCGACCAGATCTGTGGCGCGATCCAAAAACAGGTTGGGGTATAAGCCATTTTACGGCGTCACGACTACCCGATAAAAGCGGGCGGAATTCGTATTCGCCGACAAATCCGTCAAAGTGAACGAATTACTGGTGGCGGTAAAATTCGTCAAAACCAGCCATTGTGGATCAGTCAGGCGGCCCTTGTATTCCACCGCATAATCAAGATTCGACTGGGTCACAAAGCCCAGACTGAATCCATTGCCGGCATGGTAGCTGGATCCTGTAAAGGATGGCAGATTGATGATATTGCCGGGTGAGCCGACATCCCCATTCATCGCGGCCGTAAAGGCGCCGTTTTGGCCGGCAACACTCAAGCCACCGAACGTGCCAGCGCCGGGATTGTAGCCAAAAGAATTACCTTTAGTCGCTGCTCCAAAGGTGACTTGGGCGACAGTATCTGTGGTTGAGTTGGCGGCGGCATTCCATAAATAAATTGAATCACCATCGGAACTGAAACCGATCTTGGCATAAGGGATAATTTGCACATTGACCGGGAGTTTTTGCGGTCCCCACCAGGTGCGAAAATCGTTGGGCGTCATATTCTCGACTAAAACAATGGATTCGCCAGGCGCGATGGTTATGACGTTGGTGATGGTTTGTGCGTCCGTGAATGAATCGTGATCGTCATCGAAACGATAACCCTGCAAGTTCACCGGGAAATTTCCGAGGTTGCTCAGTTCCCACCAGTCCGATGTGGCCGGGGTCGTGCTCTTGGCTTCACTGGCCATGGCTTCCGTGATGACGAGGCGGGGCTTGGGCGTGACGGTCAGCACGAACGACGCGCTGGCGTTGCCTGCTACGTTGGTGACGGTAATGGAATATCTTCCCGTTTGATTGGTCTGCATGAGGGTAAGAGTCAGCGTCATGTTTGTCTGGCCAACGAGGTTTGTGCCGTTGAATTGCCATTGATAGGCGGGTGCCGGACTACCGCTGGCGAGCACGATAAAGACTGGAGTTTGACCGGGGTAAGCCTCCAGATCAGCCGGGCTTTGTGAGATTGCCGGTGCGGTGGCAACGACAAAGCTTTCACTCGACAACCCCGACCAAGGAGTAGATAGCGGTGGGTTATTGGCGCCGGTCAAATTGCGGTGCACCGCATTGTAAGCCCGGGTAAGAATGGTGAAGTTGGTGGCCGGTGAAATGGGTGAGCTATAGATGAACGCGCTGGGCGAGATACCACCGCCGGACAAACGGGGATCAGCGCCATTAGTAGTGTAATAAATCACCGCCGTGGACGGGCTGGTGATACCCAACGAAAATCCTGGGGTGATGGCCCCGGTATTGTTGCTAAAAACCGGCAGTGCGAGAAAATTTGTGTCCATGAAATGCAGCCGGTCGCCATACCACTTTTTCAAGAAACTTACCTCACCTGCGTAAGTGCCGGGGAAAGTGTAACTATAACCCAGGCTGCTGACGGTTCCGCTACGGGGCGCGGTCAGGGTCGGCCAGCGGGCGGCTTCACGCAAGGCTTCAGGCTGTAGCTGGGAAGAAAGCGTATCAATTACTGAATAGATGTGGTTGGTCGAAAATGTGGTCAGGCGCAGGCTTTCATAGCGATCCACCCATGCCTGCCAGAAATCAATGTCGGTGAACATGCGCCCCCACCAGGTGTAATTGAAATAATCCGTGCCATAATCCGCTACCGGTGCCCGCCAATAGAAAGGGTTAAAATCGCGTCCGTCCGTCGAGCCTTGTGAACGGTCAAAATCCCAGATCGGCCCGAAAACCAACACGTTGGTCCGGTCCTTATAAAAATACGCACTCAAGCGCAAGGCATCGGTATTGAAAGCCATGATGTTGAGAATATGTGAATCAATCCAGGACGGAACATCCACGAATGCACGATAACCGGTGACAGAGTTGGTATAGTTTGCGCCGTTCAACGCGGTGCCGAAAGCGTTCATGTAGGTTTGAAGGTATTGCTGCTGCGGGGCGCGTTGCGGCGATTTGATCTCAGTTTCCTTCGGGTAATTGTAAACGATGGTCTGGCCGGCGGCACTGAAACCGGTTTCGCCGGTTCCGAGCCGGTCAATCTTCAGCATGTAACCGCCGGTGACATTGGTTCCGGCGTTGTCCTGCGGGTTCAAATTATCCACGGAATGGATTTTTTGAATATTGACGCGGTTTTCGTCCCACTTGATTTTTTCTTCCAGCACGTAGATGCCATTATAATTGGTGGCTACTACCGGTCCGCCAGCGGTATTGAGATAGACTTCCACCAACCGGGTACGCGGCGCATAACGTCCGATTTCGTTGCTCAACTGATAGATGAGTGGATTGTGGATCAATACCGGTTCAAAATTATCCGGTGCATAGAGGATGAAGTCTGATTCGGATGGCAGGCCGAGCGGGGAATAATTCTTATCGTTGCCCACCTCGTCGCTGAAGCTCACGGAAAAGGCTTTTTTGGCGATGTTAGCCGAGGTTGAGCCATGGACGTGAAAGGTTGCGCGCGTCGTCAACGTGGGTGCGTTTGTGAGCGAGGTCACGCCATTCTGCGGCTCGTAAATTGAGACGTTCACAAATTGGTCGCCATCCTCTGGCACGGTGCCGCCGTTGAAATTATAGAGAACGATCGCGGGCAGGGCGGAATTGGTTTTCGCGAGATTGGTATCCAGGCGCAGGAAACTTTCACTATGCAATGGGCCGGGCATGAAGCCGTCAACGTCATCAAACGCCCGCGCCCGGACTTGGAGCGAATTGGTGATGATCACGGCTCCGGTATAGGTCGCCGAATCTGCGGTCGGTGCGCTGCCGTCCAGCGTGTAGTGAATCACTGCGTTGGTATCGGTTGTTGACAGTTGCAGGTTGAGTGTGGCGGTGAATAAGCCACCGGTCTGGGAAAAATCCACTTCGGGAGAAAAATTCGCTCCGCTGGTCGAGTTCACCTCGCCCGGGGTCGGATTGGGAAAAAATCCGATGATGCTCGGATTGATCAAATCGCGGCCATAAGCCATATCCGTTTGTTGGGTGGGATAATTATTAAAAACGGAAACGATGTTGGTCTGGGCATTGACCAACGCCAGGTAGCCGCCGGTGACAGGCAGCCGGAAATTCGTATGCAATTCGGCGAGATTGTTCGTTCGATTTTTCCCGGAGGCGAATACCACCAGGTAATTGTCCGAGCCATTGGCATCATCTGCATCCAGCAAGGTGACATTCGGAAACACCCATTGCCGGAGATTGTTCGTATTCGTGGTGAGCGACCAACCGGCCAGGTTAACGCTGCTGGTTGTGGGATTGAATAGCTCAATCCAAGGGGAACTGTCGCCATCTTGATCCATGACCGTCGTCTGGTTTGTGGCCATGAATTCAGAAATCCCGACGCTTCCCCAAGCGGCACTGCTTGAGGTTTCCAGTTTGGCCCAGATCAGGAAATCACTGCTGGCGCTCAAGGAAGAATTAAATGCCTGGATCGTGATCACGTTGGTGCCGGTGACCAGATAATTTTGTGGATTATCGAGCGTGTCATTTTGCAACGGCACCGGTTCGCTCAATGCCGGCAGCGATGAACCATTATAGGCAACGGTGCCGGCGGGCATGTTGAAACGCGCCACTTCCGTGCCGTTGATCCAGGCGATGAAGCCATCGTCAGACAAGGCGGTCAGTTGCAACTGGGCGATCTGCGAAAGATTGGTGAGCACGAATGTTTGCCGCATGAAAATGCAGGTATAACCGCCATCCATATCGGTAAGGTCGGTATTGCCGCTGTAGGCGGTGGCGCTGGTGGGGTCGTTCTCGTAATAAAACGGTGCTGCGCCGGTGGTCCAGGCTGAGTCATTGAAACCGAGATTACGCCACGCAGTGGTGTCCGGGGTGGAAGCCTCCGAATGGGCTTTGAAATATTTCCAGACGGAATTGGTGGAGAGAATGACTGCGCCTTGGACCGGATTTCCAATCACCAGTGCGAGTAAAATCGGAACAATAAGCCGCATAATGCGCGTAAAGTAACTATTTAGGTACAATACTGCAACTTTTGTGTGTCAGGTTTTTATGGGCATGAAGACTGCTTGTTCGCGGGCTGGTAAGGGCAATGGCGGCAGCCGCTGTCACAACAGTAGCCGCGCCGCAAATGATACGCGGCAGTGAAAACCATTGATCCGCCGTCAAAATAAAAATCGCCGGGTATTACTTTCGAAGCGGTGGCGCCGGCGTTTTTTGTGCGATGAAACGCCATCACGCAGGCCTGACAGATGCAATTTTTATTCGTCAACGCCTCCGGAACCTGCGACAGCAATTCTTCGGGGATGGTCACTTTCGCACACCAACAAGTCCCTTTATAGGCGGCGATGGTGCAGAGCTGGCAGTCATTTGGCCGGCCGCAAAGCGGGCATTGCGAAGCATCAATTGTTTCTGCGGCCGTCCGATTCATTTCTAATTCAAGTCGTAGAGTGAATTGCTGGCGGACAAAAAGCCGGTGCCGATGCCGACGTTTTCTGCGCTGTCGGCGTTATTTGTGAAACAGGCGGAAAGAGATTCGGCATGGCTGTCGCCGAAGCCGACATTGCTGAATCTCTGATGGCGAAAGCCCTGCGTGCCGGAGGTCCGGACACCGGAGCCGCTCTCCCAACCGTCGCCGCCGCCGGCTAAATCTGGCCACGGTGCGCGCATGAATTTATTCGCGCCGTTGGCGTATTGGCCGTCGCCAAATACGGCGGTTTTGGCCGGATGGTGGAGCTCAGAATTTTTTGCTGGCGTTTCGACCACTTCGCCCTGGCCATGGCCAATGTAACTGGTGTTGTAATTGTAACCGGTGTAAGGATTATCGGAAAAATTCGCGCTGCCTTCGAAGGCGGGGCATTGTTGGATCCGCATGTTGCCCTGTCCCTGCCATAACAGGCCGGGGATGACCCGATGGGAGCCGTCTTGAAAGGTTGTCAGATCCCAGCAGTAAGCCACGTGCTGCCTAGGATCAATGTACTGGGCGATGGGATAAAAATCCGCATTGTCGCCGGTATAAATCTGGGCGGCGATGCCCATCTGATGCAGATTGCTGACACATTGAATCCGTTTGCCGCGAGCCTTGGCCGCCGCCAGTCCGGGCAACAGCATGGCGGCTAAAATCGCGACGATCGCGATGACGACGAGCAACTCGATCAACGTGAAGGCACGGCGAACTGAGCGCGACCCGTGACGAGTGACCAGGGTTCTGCGCTGCCGTTGCCAGCAGTTCCGGTCACCCGCCATTGGTCGGTACGGATTCATTTCACGGATTCGAACGTACGCGGTAAAACGCCTTGCCATCCGGCACATTGAAGTCTTGCAAGGTGACCGGCTGCGCATTCGTGGCGGTGAAGGTGTAGAGCGCCGTCCACGTCACGAGATCGGTTGAACGTTCCAAGGTGGCGGCACAGTTGGGCACCGGTGTGAATTGGAACGCAAAGCCGTTCGTGGTGCCGCTGGTGACGGTCTGGATGTTGAGTTGGGGCGGCACAATCTGCGACACGACGAAGGCGGAAAAATTCGTGATGCCCGTGACGAATGCTTCGTGATTGGTTGGGTTGAAGTTGAATGCCCGCGCCGCCCAATTGGTTCCACCCCATTGATACACGCGCAAATCATCGCCGTTGCCAGCATAGTTTTCACCGGCACGCAATCCGATGTCGGCAAGATAATTCAACGTGCTGGTTCCGTCCGTTGGTTTCAACGTAATTTGAAACGCGCTGGAGACCGTGCCGGTGACCGGCGCAAGGGCGGAGAATTCGCTGAGGCTGGCGGTGTTGACCCTGGCGTTGGCGTTCACAAAATCAAAGTTGAGGACGATCTGGCGCTCGCGCAAGTCGGTGGGATTTTGGAAGGTCAGATTGGTGATGCCAGCCACAAGGTTGTCCGGTGTGATGGACAACGCGTCGCCGACGACAACGGGATTCACGGCGGCAATCGCATCAATGACCGTGTAGGTGCTGCTCGTGGACGCGACGCGGACGTATTGGATCCACGGCAAGCCGGAGGCTTTCAGGTCAAAACTGCTGCCGCCGGCAGCACCAACGAATTGATCCAGCGCGCTGGCAACAGTTTGGCCGCTGAAATTATTTGTATAAAGAAAAGGATTCAGCGGCTTGGTTGGGTTCATTTCTTCATCCGTCCAGGAACTGTTGGTGTCATCCCAACGATCAGCTTCTGAAGAAAATAAATACGCTACCGTGGGGTAAGTGAACCAGTTCGTACCGTCCTGACTTACGGAAACTATGGTCGGATGTGTACTGCCGTTGGGTGCACTGCTCAATGTGGCCACATTCAAATCTGTGTCGTCGTCCACAAAGTCGGTCAAATGGCCGGCGGTAAAAAAAGAATTGCCGTAAACGATCAGATCCGCGCCGTAAGGGTTATTCGGATTATCATAGATTTTGCGGCCAAGTTTGACGGTGATCTGGCCGTTTTTGTTGATCTCAGTGATGACATTATTGCCGTCAGGATCTGTCCAATAGGGAGGTTCGATGATTTTGGAACGATGAACGGTGCCGTCACCGAAGTAATCCAGAAAGTCCAACGCCGGGCGGTTGAGGATGGCCAGCGGGTCGTTGTAAGGACTGCCCGAGTAAACATTGTTCGTGCTGACGATTTCCACGGCAAAATCGTTGGTGTTGCAAACATAGGCAACGTAAGTGCCATCGGGTGATGCAGGGGCGTGCTTGTGGAAATTGTAAGCGATGGTGCCGGGATCATTATCATCAAGGTAATTATCTCCGCCCGCTGCCACCGTAAGGCCGATCCAGGAACCATCCGCGAGCGGGGCATCGTCAATGCCGTACGAATATTGCCATTGACCGTGAACGCCAGAATAAGGTGAATTCGTATCGTCCGGAGTCCAGTAGGGGGCTGAGCCGCGATTCGGCGAATTCAAGAAGCCGCCTAGTTCGCCGGCTTCCCGCCAGGTTTCCCAATTTGGCCCGTTCAAACCGCTCCAATATAAATCGCCCGGGTTGAGCGCTTGATCGGCATCCACATCCACAGATGGATTGGCCAAGGCACCATTCGTGAAATAATTGGTGGCAGTTCCATCGGTGATGCCGATGACACCATTATTGTTCAGGTTATACCCCGTACCCACGATGAAATCGCCGAATTCTTCCGCGACATACAGTTTGGGGTCGGCGGCCAAAATCGCACTCAACATTTGCGAGCCGTTGACATTGTTACCGTTGAACCGATACCCCCAGACCAGGGTTTTTTCCGTGACTGGTGCCGGAACGGTCGTGGCATTGAAAACTTCCGGAGTGCTCCATTCGATCACCAGCGCCGCGCGATTGGTGCCGCTGCCGGTCCAGACCTGGATATCATCCAATGAAATCGCCCTGGCAGTCGGGCCGACCAAGAAAATCGCACCGAACAGACTTGCGCTGATGGCCAGCTTTTTGGCTAAACGGTTTCGTTTGCGATCGATCAGGCCCAAACGGCCTGAGCCAGCCATGCCCGCCCACCGTTGAATGGTATCCAGCGCCTTATCAGCGTAGGATGCCGAAGTCACTAACAAGCCGGCCGAAGCCAGCAACGAACTAATTTTTTTCATGCACCGATCTTTCAATTTTGCCCGGCAATTTTTGCCGGACGGTTTTGCGATTGAGAGACCAGGGCGAAGCCGGAGGTTTTTTAAAAATAAAAAACCTCCGGACTTCGCAAATGAAGAATGGAGGTAAATTCGACAAACCCGCCTAAAAACAGTTTAGGCGGACTGATCTCATCCTTCTCTTTGCGGAGAAGCGCTCCGATACGCTCGGAGCCGACGAGTGCAATCAAACCGGTATCCTGACTTCGGCTTCCAACCTCACTCCCGCCTTCCCGATCCTGTGATCAGTGGCATTGGGAATTTGTAGCCGTTACAGTGGCGCAACCGTCCCGGATTCACACCGGGTTCCCTGACATTTGACTGCGATAAGGCGGAAATAAATTTCCGCCGTTTCAAAGAACGCGGAAACTTTAACAAAGTTTAAAAACTTTCCAAGGTTAAAACGGAAAACCGGGCTTTGCGCCTTTAATGCAAAGGCGTCGTAATGCCGCGTTGTTTCTGATACTTGCCTTTGCGATCGGCATAGGAGGTTTCGCAGACTTGACCGGCACGGAAGAAAAGCACCTGTGCCAGGCCTTCATTCGCATAAATCTTCGCCGGCAATGGCGTGGTATTGGAGATTTCCAAGGTGACATGGCCTTCCCATTCCGGCTCGAACGGGGTCACGTTTACAATGATGCCGCAGCGGGCATAAGTACTTTTACCAAGGCAGACGGTCAGGATATCCCGCGGAATACGGAAGTATTCAATGCTGCGTGCAAGCGCAAAGGAGTTGGGCGGCACAATGCAAATCTCTGTCTGCAAGTCCACGAACGACTTTTCATCAAAGTTTTTCGGGTCAACAACCGTGTTAAAAACATTGGTGAACACTTTGAATTCGTCGGCCACGCGCAAGTCATAGCCGTAGCTTGACAGCCCGTAGCTGATGGCGCGTTGGCCACCGTCCAACTGGCGAACCTGACGTTCGACAAACGGTTCAATCATGTGCTGTTCGACGGCCAGCCGGCGGATTTCTTTATCGGCAAGAATGCTCATATTTGTTACCAAGCCAATGAACCGCCGGTTTGATATTCGGTCACGCGGGTCTCAAAGAAATTCTTTTCTTTGCCCAGGTCAATCGTTTCGCTCATCCACGGGAACGGATTTTTCGAACCGAATTTTACGGGCAAGCCGATGCGTTCAAAGCGGCGGTCGGCGATGTGCTGGACGTATTCACGAAATAATCCGGCGTTCAAGCCAAGGATGCCGCGCGGCAGACAATCTTCTGCGTAGGCGATTTCCAGTTCAACGGCCTGGCCGATGAGGTCCTGCAATTCCGCTTGAAACTCCGGGGTCCAGATTTCCGGGTTTTCCGCCTTGATGCCGTTGATGAGATCAATGCCGAAGTTCAGGTGGATGGTTTCATCGCGCAGGATATATTGGAACTGTTCGCCGACGCCGGTCATCCGATTCTGGCGATGGAAGCTCAACATCATCACAAAGCCGCTGTAAAAGAAGATACCTTCCATGATGACATAAAAACCAACGAGGTTTTTCACGAAAGCTTGTTTGCCCGCAAGGGTTTCGGTGGTGAAATTCGGCTGCAAAATATCACTCGTCAATTTCATCTCGAACGCGTCCTTGTCGCGGATGGAATTCACCTCGTGATACATGTTGAATACTTCACGCTCATCAAGCGCGAGCGATTCGCAGATATAATGAAACGTGTGCGTGTGGATGGCTTCCTCGAAGGACTGGCGCAGCAAATACTGCCGGGCTTCGGGATTGGTGATGTGCTTGAAGATGGCCAGCACGATGTTGTTGCCGACGAGGCTTTCCGCGGTGCTGAAGAATCCCAAGTTGCGCATGATGACCTGGCGTTCATCAGCGGTCAGCATGTTCGATTTCCAAAGTTCGATGTCTTTCTGCATCGGCACTTCGGTCGGCATCCAGTGATTCGCGCAACCGTTGAGATAATGCTCCCAAGCCCATTTATATTTGAGGGGCATGAGCTGGTTCACATCCACCGCACCGCAGTTCAATAGCCGTTTGTCTTCGGCATTGATGCGCTTGGTGAGATCGTGTTGGTTCGGGCGTTCCGTGGTGGTGTTACAGCAAGACATGATAAAATTCAGAGTTAAAGGTTAAGGGGGTTCACTGGCACGATTCACAGGTGCCGCCGTTGCGCATGGCTTCGATGGAGCAGGCCTCTTTTTCTTCCGGCGTATATTCGCGTTGCACCTTGATGTCGGCGCTGGCCGATTTGTTTTTCATCCATTTTGGTTGCAAGCCGCGCCGGTTCGTGTCGGTGGTGGATTTTTCAATCTGGGTGGCGGCGAGCGAACGCAGGTAATAGGTTGTCTTCAAGCCTTTTTCCCAGGCGAGCAGATACATTTCGCTCAATTGTTTTCCATTCGGTTGCGCGAGGTAGAGGTTCAATGACTGGCCCATGTCAATCCACTTCTGGCGGCGGCTGGCGCATTCGATCATCCAACGCGGTTCAATCTCAAACGCCGTCAGATAAAGTGCTTTCAAATCCGCCGGCACGCGATCAATCTCCTTCAAGATGCCGTCATGGTATTTCAAGTCATCCACCATTTCCGCGTCCCACAAACCGAGTTTTTTCAAGTCGGCGACGAGATACGTATTTGCCGTCGTAAAGTCGCCGCTCAAGTTGGCTTTCGCGAATAAATGTTTATAGGTTGGCTCAATGGATTGGCAGACACCGATGATGTTTGAAATCGTGGCCGTGGGGGCGATGGCCATGGTATTTGAGTTGCGCAACCCGTGCTGGCGGATGGCTTCGCGTACCGGCGACCAGTCCAGTTTTGCTGAGCGATCCATGTCCAGCGCACCGCGTTCCTGTGCCAGCAATTCAATCGTGTCGCATGGCAGCAAGCCTTGATCCCACTTTGAACCTTTGAAGGTCGAATAGGTGCCACGTTCTTTGGCCAGTTCGGCCGACGACAGCAGCGCATGATAGGAAATCAATTCCATGCTCGTATCGGCAAATTCCACGGCGGCTTCACTGGCGTAGGGCAGGCGAAGCTTATAGAGCGCATCTTGAAATCCCATCATGCCGAGGCCCACCGGACGATGTTTCAAGTTTGCGCTGCGGGCTTCAGGAGTCGGGTAGAAATTGATGTCGATCACGTTGTCCAGCATCCGCATCGCGGTGCGGGCCGTGCGGGCAATTAAATCGCCATTAAGCCCGTGATCGGTGCAGTGCACGGAGAGATTGATGGAGCCAAGATTGCAAACGGCAGTTTCCTCGGCCGACGTATTCAATAAAATTTCGGTGCAAAGATTGGAGCTATGGACCACGCCCACGTGGCCTTGCGGCGACCGGATGTTGGACGGGTCTTTGAAGGTGATCCACGGATGACCGGTTTCAAACAACATCGTCAACATCTTGCGCCAAAGGGCAACCGCCTCGACCCGCTTGAACAATTTGATTTTCCCTTCATCTGCCAGGCGTTCGTATTCTTCGTAACGTGTTTTAAAGGCGGTCCCGTAAAGATCGTGCAAATCCGGGGTGTTATTCGGACTGAATAGCGTCCAATGTGCATTCGCTTTTACGCGTTGCATGAACAGGTCAGGAATCCAGTTCGCCGTATTCATGTCATGCGTGCGCCGGCGTTCGTCGCCGGTGTTCTTGCGCAATTCGAGAAAGTCTTCGATGTCGAGGTGCCACGTTTCGAGATACGCGCACATCGCGCCCTTGCGCTTGCCGCCTTGATTTACGGCGACGGCCGTGTCATTGGCAACTTTCAAAAATGGGATCACGCCCTGGCTGGTGCCATTCGTGCCTTTGATGTGCCCGCCGGTGCCGCGAACATTCGTCCAGTCATTGCCCAGGCCGCCCGCCCATTTTGATAGTCGGGCATCATCGCTGATGACCTTGAAGATATGGTCGAGATCATCCATGATCGTGCTCAGGTAGCATGAGCTTAATTGCGGGTGCAACGTGCCGGCGTTGAACAGGGTCGGGGTGCTGCTGATGAAACGGAACGTCGAAAGCACCTCGTAGAATTCAATGGCGCGTTCATTTTTCTGCCCGCCTTCGTTGATGGATAACCCCATCGCCACGCGCATCCAAAAATATTGCGTGGTTTCCAAACGTTGTCCTTCATGGTGAAGCAGATAGCGGTCGTAAAGCGTTTGTGCGCCCATGTAGGTGAACTGCTGATCACGGTCCAGGCGCAGGGTGGTGGAAAGTTTCGCCAGATCGAATTTCAACAGTTCGGGTGAAAGCCGGCCGACTTCAATTCCCCGTGCGACGTATTTTGCAAAATGTTCACGGTGTTGCGTGGCCAGCTCAGCGGACGTACTGAAGGGGGGCAACGCTTCGCGATAAATCTTCCGCTGCAACAATCGGGCGGCCACAAAGGTATAATCCGGCTCGCGTTCGATGCGGGTGCGGGCCGTCAGGATCATCGCTTGTTCGATTTCCGCCAGCTTTACGCCGTCGTAAAGATTCTTCAAGGTCTCTTCCGCCAAGTCACCCGATGAGCAAGTATGCTCCAAGTCGCGACACGCGCTGATGAGGCGGCGGCGGATGCGTTGCGGGTCGAAGGCTTCGCGTGAATTATCCGGCAAGGTGACGAACAATTCCGCCTGGGGCGCGCCCGCGACGGTGCGTTCCCCGCGCAACGCCCGGGCTTTGCGGCGTTCCTCGCGGTAAATGATGTAGCGCCGCGCCACGCTGTGATGTCCAGCTTCCATCAATTGGGTTTCAACCACGTCCTGAATGAGCTCAATTTCCAGCGGGTCACCTTTGACCACACGCGCGATGGCAATATTGATCACGGCATTGGCAACACGCAGGACATTATCCTGTGCGGCTGCGGGCAATGACTGGTCCTGATAAATGCCGGCATCGGCCTTGAATGCGTATTCAATCGCGATCTGGATGCGCGTTTCATCGAAGGGAAGAATGCGTCCGTCGCGTTTGCGTACGGAGAAGGTCTGGCCCTGAAGCGGATCGAGTTGGACCAGCCGGAGCTGGCCGTTGAGTTGTTCTGACAGCATAAGATTTGAGTAATTTCATTTTGCGGCTGCCCGGCCGCATTCCACGTTTCGAGGGAACCCGACTCGCGATAGTTGCGGGCACAAAAAATCCCACAGCCACTCGCGAGGGAGTGAAAGCGGGCTGAAACGACAAGCTCGGCTTTTCCCTCATCCGGTTTTTGGCGAAACCGTTGCCTGCATCACACGACGCGGGACTTGATGAGCGTGAATCAGCAGGTCTTCTGACTTCGAGGTCGTTCTACTTCGCCAGCCTTACCATCCCCGACGAACAGTGGCTTCGTGGCGTTTCGTCGCTCGTTACAGCGGCGCTACCGCACGGGATTTACACCCGTTTCCCTATTCTTTCCAAGCCTTGGCTTGGAACACTGATTCACTCCAGCCACACAACTTATTGTATGCCGGTTAATTTACAGCACTACAAATAGATTTCGCCCCGCCATCCGTCAAGCAGACAATCGGAAAATTTTTTCATAATTCATCGAATAAAAAAATCTGCATTAATTATCGCGAATTTTGAGGCAAATAAGAGGCTGAGTTCCGCGCTTGCGTGTAGTTGGATTTCGAAATTATACTCGCGTTTCAAATTTTTATGAATAAAGCACCTATTCGCGTGGCCATCACCGGCGCTGCCGGTCAAATCGGATATTCCCTCCTGTTCCGCATCGCCTCCGGCGCGATGTTCGGTCCGGATCAACCGGTGATCCTGCACCTCATCGAAGTGCCGGATGAAAAGGCGCTTACGGCGCTCGGCGGCGTTGGCATGGAATTGGATGATTGTGCATTTCCATTGTTGAAGGGCATCGTGCCCACCTCCAGTTTGGATGAAGGTTTTCGCGGCGTGAATTGGGCCTTGCTGGTCGGGGCTGTTCCCCGCAAGCAAGGGATGGAACGTAAAGATTTGCTCGGCATCAACGGCAAGATCTTCACCGGCCAGGGCAATGCCATCGCCAAAAATGCCGCCAGCGACGTGCGCGTGCTCGTGGTCGGTAATCCGTGCAACACCAACTCGCTGATCGCTTGCAACAATGCAGCTGGCGTGCCCGGTGATCGCTTTTTCGCGATGACGATGCTCGATGAAAACCGCGCCAAGACACAATTGGCCAAGAAAGCGGGCGTGGATGTCTCGGCGGTCAGCAACCTCGCCATTTGGGGCAACCACAGCGCCACGATGTATCCTGATTTCTTCAATGCCCGGATCAGTGGCCGGCCCGTCACCGATGTCATCCAGGACGAAGCGTGGTTGAAGGGTGAATTCATCACCACCGTCCAGCAGCGCGGAGCGGCGATCATCAAAGCCCGCGGCCTCTCCAGCGCGGCCAGCGCGGCCAATGCCGTGGTGGATACGGTTCGCAACCTGACGACGCCGACGAAACCCAACGATTGGTTTAGTGTCGGGGTCAACACGCCCGGTGATTATGGCATCGAAAAGGGTCTGATTTTCAGCTATCCGATTCGTACTGACGGTAAGAAATGGGAAATCGTCCAGAACGTTCCGCTCAACGATTTCAGCAAGGCCAAGATCGCGGCGACGGAAGCCGAATTGAAGGAAGAAAAAAGTTTGATCGCTGACTTGCTGGCGAAATAAATCGTCCGGCAAAATTCATGCCATCGAGCCCCGGAGGCCGCCCGTTGATTTTTGCGGTAAACTCCTGGCTCGGTGGCGATTTTATTTAGGGCATTTCCAACCAATCGCCTCCTCTTTTCGGTCAATGCTTTAGAATCAGCATGGCTTTGACAACGCGGGCGCATTAGACTTTTTCCGTGCAGATGCCGGGACCACTGAATGATTTGCTGCGCGCCACGTCACGTTCGTTTTACCTGACGCTGCGCGTGTTGCCGCCGCCCGTACGCCCGCAAATCGGCCTGGCGTATCTGCTGGCGCGCACGACGGATACCATCGCGGACACGGAAATCATCCCGCTCGCCGAACGGCTGGAAGCCTTGCAAAAATTGCGCGAACGGATCCTGGGGCAAAGCTCCGCACCGTTGAATTTTGGTGAGCTGGCCAAGCAACAAGGCTCACCGGCGGAGCGTGTGCTGTTGGAAAAGACCGAGGCCGGCCTGGCGTTGCTGGCCACGCTTTCACCCGCTGACCTTAAGCTTGTCCGCGAAGTGCTGGCAACCATCACGAGCGGACAGGAGCTAGATTTGCAGCGATTTGGAAATCCCGGCCCCCAAAGAATCATGGCACTTGAAACCGCCGTGGAACTGGATGATTACACCTATCGCGTGGCTGGCTGCGTGGGTGAATTTTGGACAAAGATTTGCC
>DASYEY010000219.1:0-16340 GCA_036498725.1 Verrucomicrobiia bacterium
GGGCACGAGGCCAACACATGGGTGACATTTTTTTTATTATGGCGACGGGCATGTTCGGACAACGCCGGATGCAATGGCGCCCACATCCTGGAATTCTTGAGGTTTCTATAAAGCAAGCTCACTGGGCAATGGGCGCCATGAGATTGCGATTCATCGAGAGGATCGTACGATTATTGCTCAGGGCGGTCTCACGAAAAGTTTTGAAACTGGCCAGCTCTTCCGGCGAAAGAAATGAACTGCTGCTGGCGGCCACGTTCGCATAGATGGTATCCAGCAGATTGAGGCTTTGCGTGGCTTGCGCCTCGGATGCGATATTGGCCAGGTTGAGCATGGGCACGACCTGATAATCCGGCGGCAAGCCGGCATTCTGCAATGCCGCAGCCGTCGCAGCCTGGATGGCCTGTTGGAGTTGATTTTGTTTGTCCGCCTTCTCTGCCGCATCGCCCGTCAGCTTGCCGGCGAATTGTTGCGCACTCAGGGTACTGATCAGGTTTTGCGAGTAGTCCTTGTATTGCGCCAGGCCATCATCGCCCAGTAATGCTTGAATTTTATCTTTCAAGGCCGCGTCGGCTGAGGAAAAAATCTGATCCACCTCGGCTTGTGATTTGCCGTCATGCAATGCCTGGGTCGTCAAATCAATGCCGTCCATGATATTGTCAGCCAGAAGGTCATTGAATTTATCAGCCATTTCGGGTGTCAGGTTTAAGCGTTTGGCCAAATCGCTGTAAATTGTGCTCAAGCCCATCTTTTGCTGGTCGCGCATAATTTTCCGGGTGGCCGGATCAGCGGTGATCTTATTGAGCGCACTTTTCTCGCCGATATTTTTCTTTTCCTGGCGCAACGTCCCCACTTCGCCGCGCAATTTAAGCACTTCGGCGGGCCGATTATTTATTTTGGCGATTTCCTCCGCCATGCCCGCCAGCCGGTTCGTCGCATCGTCACGTTCCTTTTTTAATTGCCGGATCTGTTCGGCGAACGGGGCCTGTTGTTGCTGGAGCTTTTGATATTGCGAACGCAGTTGCGCGGCTTGCTGCGCCTCGAAGATTCCCGCGCCGACCGCCGCCACCAGCGCGGTCGTGATCAGAGTTTTTTGGATCGTAGTCATAGTGATGGTTTTAGTGGCGGCGACCAGCGCCGCCGTGGTTGGGATGGTTTTGGAAAGTGCACCGGCGGAAATGATGGCAGCCAGCCCCGGCGGGGCGGCTTGAACGGAATTGGCCGAAACGGAACCAAGCATGGCCACGGCGGCAGGGGTCAGCCCGCGCTTCAAGAAAAACTTCCGCAGTTTTTCCACGGCGCGCATCACCCGTTTTTGGGCGGCGCGTTCTTCCAGCCCCAAGGCAGCGCCCACTTGGGAAAGGCTTTGGTTTTGAAAATAGCGCAACACAATGGCGTCACGGTCATGCTCGCCCAGCTTGCCCATCGCTTCGTCGAGCAGTGGCGATAATTCGCGCCAAAGCTCATCTGACGTGGTGTCGGCTAACGTAGATTGCATGAATACCTCCTGTTCGCGGTGAACCCGGCGGATTTCCGCCCGCTGCCAATTCGCCGCCGTGAGCCGGGCGGTATTATAAAGCCAGCCGGGCAAAATAATCTTGGGATTCAACGCGGCGGCCTTGCGCGCTAAAATAATAAATACGGCCTGGGCAATATCCTGGGCCAGCTCAGGATTGGTCGTATGGCGCAGAGCCACAGAGTGAACGAGGGCCAGGTGCCGTTCCACCAAGGCGGCAAAGGCTATTTCTGAATCATGCTGGACGAATCGAGCCAGCAGTTCATTGTCCGTCGGGTCGCTCATTCACCAGTTATATGTGCAGCAAAGGGAAAATGAGACAAAAAATTTTCCGACATTTTCGGGACAGGTTTTGCCACAGAGCAGAGGGCACAGAGAGGGGGATTCATTTTAGCCACGGATTGAACACAGATAAAACACGGATGAGGACGGGAAAGGCTTTGGGCGCCGGGCTTGAGGTTTTAATTTGGTGTCTGGGAGGCTTGGTGGTTGAACCGCTTTCTCCGCTGCTTGAGATTTTTAATTTGAGACTCACGTCGTCACCTACGAAACAAGGGCGTGTGCCACAGAACACAGGGACGGCGAGAAAGGCGGAAGCTCATTTTATCACTGGTAGGGCAAAGCTCCCGCTTTGCCATTTATGACCACCGCCGATGGGCCAGCCCAGAGAACGCAAACGGAATTGATTCCAGCAATAATGCCAGACACATTAATTGGTGAGGTGAATCACAACTGGTTCCGCGGCGATATGACCGCACCATAAATTCAAGCCCCGCAAAAAATAATTGTTAGTACGAGTACTGTCATATTCAGCCGCTACATGTAAAACCTTGTTCGTACCACCTTCGGTTTCAAACAAATAAAATGGCCAGCTCGTAACCTGGCCAGGGGATAAAGTTTTAACAGTTTCGGCAAACTGTTCATATGTCGGAGAGTCACTGACGAAATTGCCCGGCATAAATCTAAAATCAAACCACGCTGGCTTGCTCATTTCAATCCGACATTCCGCGAAGGTCATGGGGGTATATCGAATGGGATCGGGGCTGCCATTGCTCATCATTAAAAAGCCTGAGAGGCTTTTGGTTTTATAACTTGGGAAATTATTTGTGCTGAAAACACTCGATGGGATTGAAATATGAAGGGTGACTCCATTCTTAATCAATGGCACCGGCTTGGGATTATGACGAGAAGTACATCCAATCAAGCCGACGGCAACCATGGCCAAACCAAGCATGATAATTTTTATATTCATTGAAATGTTCCAGCGTCGAAGTTGAATGAAATCGGCTACCAGGCGATCAACTTCACCCAAGACGCCGGCTTTTGCAGAGATTTTGATTCTCATTTTTGAATCAAGCGCAGTGGCGAATGGGCTAATACAGCTCAAGCCTTGGGCTCAGTCAACTCCACCCGGTGTCCGTCCGGGTCGGCAACCACCGCTCGCCGGCCCCACTCCGAATCTTTCGGCGCAGAAATCACTGCGGCGGGATAATCACTCAAGGCGGCGATCACGGCATCAACCGAAGGCACGGTGAATCCGATCCGCGTGCCAAGCGTGGATGGGCTATCGGCGGTTTGAGTATAAAGTTCAAAAACACCGCCGGGAAGCTCGGCTGCGAAATGCTCGGCGCCTTTGCCGTGCCGGTGCAAGGTGAAGTGCAAACCCAAATGGCGGTAAAATGCCGCAGCCCGCGCAATGTCAACAGACCGCAACACCACCAGATTGAGTGTGATTTGATTCATAAACGCATAAGTCAGCCAGGCAACCCCGTCACTTTTATCCGCATATTCTACGCAGGCATTGCCATATTCTAGTTCTTGGCCGGAAAAAATCGTGCAAGAACTTTGCGAACCAACTGCGGGCCAATGGGCACATATCAATCAACGATCCCCAACTGGGCCGCAAGGCGAAAAACGGCAGGCGTGAAATCACGTGCGATTCCAGGCCAGAGAACTCCCGCCGTTGCCATCACTAACTCGTGGCAACCGTATGACAGAATCGAGCCATGACAGAACCACGATGTCAACTCTGCAGGCGGCCATCAATCCAGAAAGCATTTTTTGACCACGGATTGACCACGGATGAAACACGGAAAAAACATTTTGACGCGAATTCCACGAATTTTCACGAATCAAGACACCCAGCCGGGAAAGCTTTTTAACCACGGATGAACACAGATGGACACAGATGAAACACAGATAAAGGCCGAAGGCAAACCACCAAGACACCAAGGCACCAAGGAGAAAAACTTTTTAGACAGAATTACAGAATGAGCAGAATGGCATTCGGTTTATTTTCATTCGGCAAATTCTGTCATTCTGGCGAAAAAATCCGTCCACCTTTGCAGGCAGACGCGTTTAACTTAAAACTTAAAACTCAAAACTTGCGTCGAATTCCTCTCTATGCTCGGTGACTCCATGGCAAATCTGTTGCGACCTGTCTGAGGCAGACGGCGATTAAGCCGTTGGATCGTCGTTAGGCTTTGCCTTGCGGTCCATCAGAAAAAATAACGCAAATCCCCCAAGGAGAATAGCGTCGATAGCATAATCAAAATTATCGGAATCGTTATGAAACGCTTCGAAGAAACGTCTCACTGCCAGTCCTCCAAAAGCTAGAACAAAATATGCGCGAACCAAACGAGGAGCCCATCCTCGACCATCCCTACCCTTTTTATCAATCTGCAACCACAGAGCATTAGAAAACAGACCAAGCAAAAAATAAATTGCCAGCAAGCCCATCAAAGTCCCCTCGATCAAATCAAGTATGTTTATATTTTGCATACGCTGGCATAGTCAAAAACGTCATAACTAAAAATCATTGGCCGTGAAAAAGCGCACCTGAAATCGCCAACAAAATTCCCCCAATCATCACGCCAATAAGAACAAACCGATACTGCTTGTTCGTTAAAACATCAGACATTCTTTTCCGCCGGCGAAAATACATATAGGCCAAGCCGTAAATGCCGGTGACAGCCAACAGGCACCCAGCCGCAACATCACCGAACCAGACTGGTAAATCCCGAAACATAATGAGTCATGTTAATGCCGGTTGGATGGCATCATCGGGTGAAAATATAAATCGTCACAACCAAAAGCCAAAGCATAGCCGAGGCACGCAGGAATATCGTCAAACCTCTTGGCCATCGGAAATTAAACGCCAGATGATTGATAAGCAGCAGAAAGGGAATGAATACGACCAAATGCTTCTGGTTCCCGGAATGGCCAAGCAGATCATCTTGCAATCCGATCATGAGCAGCACAAAAGCAATGGTCAGCATTGAGTAGCGAAACCACGCTCCGCGCGGCTCTAACTCTCCGGCCAATAGGGTGCTAATTTTCATATGTGATGAAGGCTGTCTGATGCCAATGAGCTATGCCACGCCGGAATTATGATGTCAACCGCAAAGGCCGCCACCAATCCAAAAGTATTTTTAGCCACAGATGAACACAGATGAACACAGATGAAACACAGATAAAGACCGAAGGCAAACCACCAAGACACCAAGGCACCAAGGAGAAAAACTTTTTAGACAGAATGAGCAGAATGGCATTGGGTTTATTTTCATTCGGTAAATTCTGTCATTCTGGCGATAAAACCGCCCACCTCGGCGGGCAGAAATCCTTTAACTTAAAATCCAAAATTTAAAACTCAAAACTCCCGGGTGCGCCTAAAAGCGCGGTGGAAAAATTGGCGGCCGATAATTGGCATCAATGAGCTTCGGCGGTCGTTGGCGATCCAGCCAGATGAACACTTGATTCGTAGTCATGGCCAGAGAGCCTTCGTCACCAAATTTGTTGTTCGTCGTCGTGATAAAGCACTGATACTGCGTCCCGCTGATGCTCACATTATTGGTGGACAGCCAAACCTGATAACTGGAAGCTCCGTAATTCGTGACGTATCCATGCTCCACATAATCCTTCGCCGCCATCTTCAAAAGCGCCCTGCCCTCAACGACGCCAGCCATGCGCAATGAAACGCCATAAAGGTAGCCCACCGCCAATAATCCCAACACCAAAACCAGAAAAATAATGCTGAGCCATTTGAGCATAAACACAGATAAAACGCGGAAAAGTATTTCACGTAAAGGCGCAAAGACGCAACGCTAAACTCGGACGGCAGTGATAGGGATAAGTGATGAGTGATGAGTGACAGGCTGTCTGGATTGTTTAATCGGCGTAAATCTGTGAAATCTGCGGGCAGGCGTTTTTAACTAAAAACTTAAAATTCAAAATTTAAAACTCTCGTTGTATTTTCTCGAATTGTATTTGAACAGGAATGGCTCGGGCACGATACTCTTTCAATGAAATCACCCGCTGTTTTTGTGGTTATCTTGAGCCTGTTTTGCCTCCCGACGCTTCGGGCTGGTCAGGACGGCAAGATCAATGCCACCAATGCCGAATTTCGTGCGCAGTTCATCCAGCTCTGCGACCTGGCGACGGTCAAACTTAATGATGGCAAAAACAAAAACCATTTTTTTGTGGAATCGTATGCCGTGCGGGCACTGTGTGCCGCTTATGACCTGACCGGCAATACCAACTATCTCAATACCTGCTGTCGTTGGTCAGAGCGGATGGTGGATTATCAGGAACGCATGACTCCCCACGGTGCGTATTACATGCAATACAACCGTAAACCCGGCGAAACCACAAACGATTGGTACGTCGCCGATAGCGCCTCGATCGGCATGGCGGTGCTGGCGACGGCGGTGCGCTGCCCTGCCCCGGAGCGGAGTTGGTTCCTGCAATCAGCCAAAAATTTTGCCGATCTGACCATCAAAAATTATGTCCGTCCGTCCGGCGGTGTGAGTGATGGTTTATGGCATCAATCCAATGATGAATGGTGGTGCAGTTCGGCAATTTTCGGTTCCTTCTTGTTCAATCTCTACGCCAACACCAAGGATTCCATCTATCTTAAAACGGCGTTCTCCGTGACCGATTGGTTGAACCAGCTGGACCTCACCAAGGATCAGCCGTTTCCGCTGTCACAACAAGGGCCGGCCATGATCTTTTATGTGATGGAAAATTATTCCGCCGGCTGGCCGTACCTTTCAAAAGATGAGGCCAAGGCCAAAGCGGCGCAGGCAAAGATTGACTGGTGTTTCAACTGGATCACCGCGCAACAACAAACGCCGCTGGCCAGCCGCGCATGGTCCCCGGCCAAAAGTTGGGGTCTGAAATTTGGCGGGCTGCCCTTTCACGAATATGTTTTCGCGCGTTACCTTCCCGGTGACGACAGACTGGCAACCTTGGGCGATGAAGAATTGCCACGGCTCGTGCCGTCCCTTCCGGCCAGGAATCAAGAACTAACCCAGCTTTCGGTCTTCATGATGATGTCTTACGCTGAACGCTTGAATCCCGGCGGCGTTTACCGAAATCGTTATTGAATTGGTATGAATACATAGCATGGTTAATGGTCAGAGTGAAGTAATTGGTTTCATTTTTTATTGAATGGATCTAGCCAAGCAGGCTGCATAAGAAAACAACTTGCAACAGATTAAAAAAACCAGTTCAATCTGAATACTCAGAAAGGGATTACTTCATGAAAACAATTTTTATTATTTTCGCCATCATCTCTTTACAGGTGATAACATGCGGAGCAATACCGAACATTTCGTTGTCATACGGCACTAGCTATCAAACTGCCATCGCGCTCTCATATTCAAATCCTAACATTGTTGGCAATACGTTGAATGTGACGGTTCAAATCACTAACACATCCGGCACCTGGGTTTATATCCAGCAGAATACAACATCTTCGACACCAAGCCCTGTCGGGCTCCCATATACCGTTTATCTTTTGGGGCCGAACGGATCAAAAACTTTTACCAATATCCAATTCACGACAACTTCTTACCTCGAATTCGACGTGACGACCCCCATCGGTTTGGATTTCACGACAATAGCCACAGACCCAAAACCAAGGGCACTTTTTGGCGCGATGATTGTGGATTGCATGACGCGGGGGCTTTTGACATTCCCACTTCCAGCCAATGCATTTGACGAGCCTTTTAACAGCACAACTGGAGTTGTGGACCCTGTGTTGGACAATATTGTTTCTACTTTGCAGTTGGACGACAGCTATATTGGGTCGGCGGCCGTGCACTTAAAAAATCGCGACTGGGTTAAATTATCTGTCGATTTTGGGCAAATCGCTTCGCAAATCGCATCAGAAAGTTCGGCTTTGCAAAATTCGATAAGCCAACTTTTACAGAAAGCAAATGTCGGCCTGTCTTCCGGTGATGTTGGGAACTTTTTTAGCAGTGCATCTACTTGGCTGGGAAAAATTGCCGATGTTTTGGATATTCCGGAAAAATACGCAATGCTTCAAGGATTGACCCAATCAACATTCGATGCGTCCTTGACTTCAACAAACCGATTTGACGTCGTAGTGACCACTCCAGCCCCGTTTATTTCTTCCGTCTCACCCACCTCAATGACCGGCTTGCCGTTGCCACAAACTCAAATCATCCATATTTATGGCAGTGGATTCACGACCAATTCCACGTTGATTTTTAACAGCACAACCCTGTCCGACCCGGCGCGATTGACTTTAATCAGTCCAAACGAAATTGATTACCTTATTCGCACCGATACAAACGCGGCAACTTGGTTTGTGATGGTCATTGACGGCAGCCAGTTTTCAAATTTGGGATATTTTTCAGTCATTGCGCCTCCAGCAACTCCTGCCGGATCGCTGACAGTAAATCTTTTGCCGGCAGGCGCAGTTTCAGCAGGCGCACAATGGCAAGTTGACGGCACCGGGTATAATAACAGCGGCCAAACAATCGGGTATCTGACGCCTGGCTCGCATTCCGTGACGTTTAAGCCAGTATCAAGTTACACAGCTCCCGCAAGTTTCACGGCCAATATCGTCGCCAATCAAACCACAACCAGCAACGCCACTTATTCAGCTGTTACAGCCGCCACTTACATGCTCACGCTTAATGCGGGCAGCGGACAAGGCGGCATCACCCCATTGCCAATAGGCGTCGGCGGTGGCAATACATTTACTTACAATTCGGGCTCGGCGGTGCAGTTAACAGCCACGGCTGCCATGGGCTACCATTTCACAAGTTGGTCTGGTGACGTGAGCGGAGTTGTCAGCCCAACGACCATTACCTTGAATGGAAATAAAAATGTGACCGCGAATTTTGCCGTCGGCGACCAGAATCTGGCTACCATCAGCGTCACTCTTCAACCTTCCGCGGCAGTGACAGCTGGCGCACAATGGAAATTTAACAGCAGTGGATGGATGAACAGCGGCTCATCGACGACCACCGTTCTCCTGGGCACCAATCAAAATTTGTTGCAGTTTCAGGCTGCGGCCGGCTGGATCACGCCCGCTTCGTTTTACGTCACTACGAGTGGAGGACAGACAACCAACGTCAGCGTTACCTATCAACAGGACCAGACTCCGGGTTTGCTAACGGTGACACTTTCTCCGCCTGATGCCGTGACGGCTGGGGCTCACTGGCATGTCAATGGCGGGATTTATGGCAACGGTGCTTCCGCCTCGTTGCCGCCAGGCAACTACACAGTCACGTTTGATAACATAAACGGATGGGCTGCTCCCGCCAGCCAATTAGTAACCATGCTGCAATCGCAATCAAAAGTTATTGCCGGCAATTATACACCACCCATTGGTCAACCCGCGATTTATAGCGTTTCCCCACCCATCGGCGGAATGACCGGTGGCACATTACTAACCATTAATGGCGTGAATTTTACCCAGGCGACAACAGTGCTGGTAGGTGGCCAGCCCGCGACAAATATTTCTGTGGCCAATGCCACCCAAATCACCTGCTTTACGCCTGCCAGTTCGACGAATGGTTCGGTTCCGATTGTTATTCAAACCACTAGCGGCAGCGCGACTAATCAAAATGGTTTTGCCTATGGTGTGTCACGCGGCAATAAACTTGATTTGATCAACGCCATTGGCGGGGTTTGTTACGGGGTTGCCGTTTCTGGAAATTATGCCTATGTAGGCGAGGGTAGGAACCTGTTGGTGGTAGACGTATCTAACCAATCAAATCCGTCCCGAGTTGGAAGCGTAACCTTGCCGGGAATAGTTCAAGATATTGCTGTATTTGGCCATTATGCGTGTGTGGCTGACGGTGAAGGCGGCCTACAGATTGTGGATGTTAACACCCCCTCCACCCCAATCATCAGCGGCTTCAATGTCGTGAACAACTATACATATGCCAGCGGCATTTTTATTTACGGGGGCCGGGCTTACGTTGCAGATCGCAGTGGCAGCACTGGGCTGGAAATATTTGATCTGGGAAATCCTGCGGCTCCGGCATTACTGTCGGCCACCTCGGGTGGCGGGCAAGCCAGCAAGGTCTTGGTAAAAGCTTCAGCCGGCGGGGTTTTTGCCTATTTGACTGCCGGGCAAAATTTGCAAGTAATTGACGTGTCAAATCCGTCAGTTCCCGTCTTGCGGGGGACTACGTCAATTGGCTGGAATACCTATTCAATCGCCATGTCAGGAAATTATATTTATGCTGCGACTTATAACGGAAGCTCGGATTTGGAAATAATCGATGTTTCAAATACGAATGCCCCAACTGTCGTTGGAAATGCTCCGAATGTAACTTATTCAGTGGCTGTTACGGTGGCCAACAATGTGGTTTATGCTATCTCTGAGTTTGATGGTTTTGGTTTCTATGCTTTGAGCGCCAGCGGGAATGCTCTTTCCAACGGCGGTAATCTGCCACATGTGGTTGCTGATCCTTACGGCAGTAAAATTGTAGTTTCCGGAAATTACGCCTACATTGCCGCCGGTTCATCCGGATTCAAGATTATTAATATTTCAAGCCCGTTCAGTCCCGCCCTCACCTCCACCTTCAACGACAGCGGCTTGATTACCTCTCCATATTATGTCGCGGTAACAGGCAATTTGCTTTGCTCGGCGAATGGCGATTTC
The DNA here is from genome assembly GCA_036498725.1 of Verrucomicrobiia bacterium. Taxonomy (GTDB): domain Bacteria; phylum Verrucomicrobiota; class Verrucomicrobiia; order Limisphaerales; family UBA11358; genus UBA11358. The sequence goes on from DASYEY010000219.1 coordinate 10,440, forward strand.
AAAGTCTTTGACGTCACGCAACCCACCCATCCGGCCCTCGTTGGTCAAAATGGGGCCTTCGGTTCAAAATTGGTGGCTGGAAGCGGAAAAGTGTATGCTGTGTCAAATACTGCCATTAATGTTATTAGCCTGACAACACCCAGTTCACCGCAAATAATTGCCACCATTCCCGCATCCGTTGTGATTCCATTCAAGATGGCTTTGGTCGGCACCAGGCTTTATGTGGTTGGGCAGAGTCAGGCGAACGTAGCCCGATTTGTGGCACTGGATGTATCCACGCCTTCAGCACCAACGATTTTGGGTACTAAGGATTTTTCTGACCTGGGTTATGGGATTGCGACCACGCTTGCCGTCACGGGTAATAAAGCCATCGTTGGGATTCCCAGGTCCGATGCAAGTACGTTGCGCGTTTTGGATATATCCACTATTAACGACCCGCAACAAGTGGGGATATTGAATGGCATAACCTCTACTGGCATAGCCCTGTCGGGTGATGGAAATTATGCCTGCGTCATCGGAGGAAGTTATCCAGCTTCATTCACCATAGTCGCTTTAACCAACCCTGCCAGCCCTTCGATCATTACGAATGTCATCTTCGATACCTCTTCGCAAACAGCATCTGGCATTGATGTGCGGGGCACCGAACTTTTTGTAGCGTCGCTGAACGGAGTGTATGTTTTTGACATTAGCAATCCTGCATCACCCCTGCTGGCAGCCTCATATTCAGTCTTATCAGGGGTGCAATCGCTGGTAGCTCCGAGTGATTCTCAAAATCAAAACAATATCGTCTATGTTGCCGATGCAAACGGCGGAGTAGTTGTCTTAAGGGAACAAGACACTCAGGCTCCCAATATTTACATCACCGACCCGATATTTGGAACGGCTTGGGCAACGACGACGTCAAGTACCGACTTGGGAGGTGGATCAGACGATAACGTAGGTGTAACCGCCGTCACCTGGGCAAATGACCGCGGCGGAAGTGGCATAATTAGCGCCCCGTTTGACAGTTGGTATGTGACTGGCATCAAACTTTATCCGGGAACAAATAATATCACGGCTTCGGCTTTTGACGCAGCCGGGAATCTGGGCAGCAATACCCTCGCCATCTTTTATCAAACAACCAACCAGAATCAAACCATCACGTTCCCTGCCATTGCCGATCATATTTTTGGCGACCCTGGCATCACCCTTGGTGCGGCGGCGAGTTCGGGTTTGCCCGTGACCTTTAGTGTTGTTTCCGGTCCGGCCACCTTGGCTGGCAACAATACATTGGTTCTGGCAGGTGCTGGCCCCGTGACGGTGCAGGCCAGTCAACCTGGAAACAGTTCTTATTATCCCGCTCCCTCAACCAACGTTACCTTCACGGTTGCGCGGGCAAATCAGGCCATCACTTTTGCGCCCCTTCCAGCCAAGGCTGCAACGGATGCTCCGTTTGCACTGATGGGGACTACAAGTTCAGGTTTGCCGGTTTATTTCAGTGTGCTAGCCGGCCCGGCAACATTGATCGGCAACAATCTCACAATTCTAGGCGGAGGGACGGTGACTGTCCTGGCCTACCAGCCAGGCAATTCAAATTACAATGCTGCCGCAACGGTTCAGCAGGCTTTTACTGTCAGCAAGATTCCGCAATCCATCGCGTTTGGCGCCATGAGCCAGCAACGAGTGGGCGATGCATCATTTCCGATTAGCGCCTCGGCAAGCTCTGGCCTGCCAGTCAGTTTTTCTGTTCTCTCTGGACCAGCTTCATTGACCGGCAATACCCTGACGCTCACTGGTGCTGGAACGGTCACTGTGCGTGCTTCCCAATCCGGCAACAACGTATATGCGAAAGCGGGGAATATGGATCAATCGCTGACTGTGCTTCCGCCGAGCAATACCATCGGGAATCCGCAATATACAATCGGCGGATTCAACTTTACCTTCTACGGCACAGTTGGCAGCAATTACGTTTTCCAAGCTTCGACCAATTTGGTGAATTGGACAAACCTAATTATCTTTAATTGCACCAACGTAATAATAAATTTTCAAGACATATCGGCAACCGGACTGACTCGCCGCTTTTATCGTGCCCAGTCTCAATAATCTAGAATTTCCATCTGCCATCCTAGTCTCTTGAAGCCATCTCCAACATGATCTCGAGAAAAGAAAAGCTGCCGGAGTTTTGCTCCGACAACTTTCATTTTTTACCAGATTACTGATTTATCCTTGGAAGTAATTCCCCTGCGCTTCATTCCAAGGCGTGACCGTCCGGTAAAAGGATTGCCCTGCAGATGCGTCCGTATCCGTGTAATCAATATAACCGTTCTCGGGTGCCGTTACGGTCGTAAGATCCGTCCAAGTCCCACCCGTCAGGTCTGCGGTCCGTTAGATCCGATACGGATATCCCGGCGGCGTTTACCGAAATCGTTATTGAATTGGTATGAATGAGGCCGGTGTCTTGAATGTTCCGAGTGAAGGATCTTTATGCAACCTTTTCAGGGTTGGGATTTTTTTGGCGATTAACTGAAAAATTGAATCCCGTTGGGATTCAGGAAAATTAGCAGCGCACGTCACTGCAAATATCCCGAAGGGATTTAATCATCCAGCCCAAGGTTGCGACGCAGGAGCTACCTTGGGATTACGATGAATAATCGGAAACGACCCTGAAGGGGTTGAATATTTTTTGATGATTGTCCCAGGGTAGTCGCTCCCCGCCTGCCTTTGAAGGGTGAAATCTCTTTGGGATTTCTTGATCCGCCCCATTCTAATAATTCTGTAATTCTGTCGAAAAATCTTCCCGGATTGCCGCCAAAGATTTAATCCGCATGGCCACTTTTCCAAGCGGAGTTTAGCGGATACACCGCCAACGATTCGATCGTGACCGGACCGCCTTCCGCCTTCACAGAAAGACCGTTTTCATTGGGCAGGATAAATCGGGTGCTGGAAACTTCGCCTTCATTGACATAAACCTCAAGGGAGGCGCGATCCACCAATACTTTCAACGTTTTTACCCGGTCCATCACGGCGGCGGGTTGGGTACCAGACTCGATGGTTTTCGCGGTCAGGACGACCGGGACACCGCGCACATTCAAAATCAACCGGGCATTTTCCGGGATGCTAAGTTTCGCATTGAGATCGAACAAGCGTCCCGACGGTTCCAGCGGCAACGTTTCTCCGGCCCGCAAAACCCGGTTGGTCCAGGTGTCCGGCGTTTGATGCAGCAACGCGATTTCGCTGATCGGTTTACGAAACAAACGCAAGCCAGCCGGCGTGGTGTGCAAGGTCAGTTCACAGGGAAAACTGACTTGCTGATTGAAGGGCATGTCGGGAAAAGCGGGTTCCCGCATCCACGCGGCCTGAATCCGCCGGCCATCGCCGGTTTCGGTATTGGCCCAGGTTTGGGTGGCATAAAAGTTGGGGCCGATGTCGCAGGAATAGCGCGCCGTTTCTTCTTTGAATTCCGTGCCGTCAAAAGTGCCGATGGAATATTTCCCGTTGCCCTGGATCAAAACCCATTTCATCTGGCTGCGGTCGCCGTCCACCGACAATTGAAAAAAATCCGGGCACTCATAACTGTCCTTGATGGGATGATGCTCATCTTTCCAGCTCAAGAGGTTGGTGGACGTTAAGATATGATATTGGCCATCGCCATACAGCAGCATGACCCAGTGATTGCCGGGCGCATACCAAAACACTTTCGGATCGCGTTCTGGATGCTTCAGGATGGGATTCTTATCGTAATACTTCCACGTGCGGCCGTGATCAAGGCTGTAACTGATGCATTGTTCCTGGTTATTCCAACGCGGAAAAAAGGCGACGAGCGGCGGGGTTGATTTATCAGGCGACAATCCCGAAGTGTTGTTGTAATCCACGACGCAGGTGCCGGATTGAACACCGCTGCCGGATTGCTCTTCCCAGAACGCCGGCGGCAGTTCCGTCCAATGAATCAGGTCGCGGCTGACGGCGTGAATCCAGCATTTCGCCCAGCGTTGAGCAAAGAGGTGATACTCGCCATCGTAATAAATCAGGCCGTTGAGATCATTGACCCAACCCTCCTGCCGTTCGCGCGGGTTGAGCCGGTTCATGGTCCATTGGCGGGCGGTAAAATGAAACTGCGGACGCAATGATTCGCCGTAGAGCGGTCCGGTCACTTCCGGCAATCGTTCCGGCTGATCGGTTTGAACGATTTGATCCACGTTGACGTGCCCCCAATCACCACTCGCTTGATCCACGATCTGGATTTGAGCGGTTTGCCCGCGAAATTGGCTCACATCCCAACTGGCCGGTATCAGGTGATCGCTCCGCCAACCGGTCGCGCTGCGCACAACTTTGCCAGCAATCAACAAGTTCAGGCAGGTGTCGCGTTCGTCGTCACCACCCCCGATGCGGAATGAGATATACTTTCGCGCGAGCTTGAATTCCGGCGAAGTCAGCGTTCCCGTCGGGCCGTCCCCTTCCATCTCACTACTGGCCACCCGATTATCGCGCGCATTTTCGATTTCCAACTTCGGCAACCAGTCATTGGCTGCCGGCCCTAAATGAAACGCCGTCCCCGTCGCTTGCCAATCGCCGTAATTCGTATCGTTGAAATGGCCGATCGCCAGATCATCGGTGTTGGCGGCGCAACTTAAAGAAACGGTCAAAGCCAGCAGGCTTAGACTCCCGATCATCTTTGCGCCGGTTTTTGAAAATAAACGATTTAACATAGTGTTGGCCTTATTTTGCACTGCTTAAACCAACCAGAAAAGAGCGAAAACTGATTCTCAACTTATTTTTAGCCACAGATGGACACAGATGAAACACGGATGGGGACGGGAAAATATTTTTGACGCGAATCACGCGAATTTTCACGAATCAGACCAACAAGCACAAAAATTTTAACCACGGATGGACACAGATGGACACGGATAAGCTGAAGAAAAAATGAAATCTTGAAACAGGGATAAGGCAAGTGCGCATCTGAAATCGTAAATCTCCCTATGTTTATCCAGCTTTACGGGCAGAAGCTTTTAACTTAAAACTCAAAATTTAAAACTCAAAACTCCCACTCGGTGACTTGTGGCTAAAAATCAATTGGTGACTGGATTGCCCTGGCAATCCCAGTTGATGTCAGCGCGGCCGGGATCGTGGCCGGCAACGACGGTTTGGCCGTTGGGCGCAACGGCAGTGCCGTCAGAGACGACATAGTTATATTTGTAGAAGGCGGCGTGGCCGTCGCTGAAGGTGATCTGGCCGCCTTGATTATGCCGGGAGGAGAAGCGTGTGGTATAATTTTGCGGCGTACCCAGGTCAACGGAATTGCCATTGGGATACTGGTCGGCGGCACCGGCGTAATAGGGAGCTTCCAGGGAACGATAGCGGGTATCGGCAAAAAGGACGAAAGCGGAAGGATGAATCACCATCGTGGTTTTGCAGGGAATGCTGGAAGCCAGGCCAATGCTCTCGTTAGCCGTGGCTTTTGAGTTCATGCCGTAGGAAAACAGCGGACGCTGGCCGATTTCCATAAAACCATGTTGTGTCCCTTGGTCAAGGGCGTCAATGCCCTGGGCGGTGGTGGTCGGGCAGGTAAAGATGTTCCGGCTGGAGGTGGCGTTGAAGATCGCTTTGTTTTGTGATAATGCCCAATCATACATCGGCCGGCCACTGATATAAGAAGGCAAGGCATTGAACCAGACATCGTCGCCAACTACCGGCTTGGTATTGTAATGATAGGCGGCGATATCAATCCAAGTGGGATTATCCGCGTCGGCCGGGGCGGCATCCGCCTGATATCTCGGGAATGGAAATCGTTCATTGTAATCGCTCACATACATTGAGTCGGCCAGCCCCCATTGCTTCAAGTTACTCAAACAGACTGTCTGCTGGGCCTTGGCCTTGGCCCGGGCCAGGGCCGGCAACAGCATGGCCGCCAGGATGGCGATG
>DASYEY010000220.1:0-6117 GCA_036498725.1 Verrucomicrobiia bacterium
CGATGTTGGCGTGAAATCACCGCGCCCATATCCGGCTGCGCTTCGCGGTCAGTCGGGCCGACTTTGATACGCTTCGTCGCTTCGACCAGCGTGGGCAAAACCAATTTTTCCGCCGCGCCAACGACGACGGCAGTAGAACCCGCCATGCAACGTTCGCCCGCACAGCCGAACGCAGCCTCGATGACACCGCGGGTGGAATTTTCCACGTCGGCATCCGGCATGATGATGACGTAATTTTTGGCGCCGCCATTGGATTGCACGCGTTTGCCGTGCTTCGTACCGACTTCGTAGATATATCGTGCGATCGGCGTGGAACCAACAAAAGAGATCGCCTTTACCTTTGGATGCGTGAGCAGTGCGTCCACGACTTCGCGCCCACCATGAACGATGTTCAATACGCCTTTGGGCAAGCCGGCCTTTTCCAGCAGCTTGGCGATCTTGATCGCCGTAAGCGGAACTTTTTCGCTCGGCTTGAGCACAAACGTATTACCACACGCAATGGCTATGGGATACATCCACAAGGGAACCATCGCTGGGAAATTAAAAGGCGTGATACCGACACATACACCCAGCGGCTGGCGAATCGCTTCGCAATCAATGCCGCGTGCGACATTTTCCAGAATCTCGCCCATCATCAAAGACGGCACGCCAAGGGCGAATTCGATGACTTCCATGCCGCGTTTCACGTCGCCGCGCGATTCAACCAAAGTCTTACCGTGCTCACGCGTATTACTACGGACGATGTCTTCAAAATTATCCTCCATCAACATCTTGAACCGGCCCAGGATTCGAGCGCGTTCAACTGGCGGCGTTTCCATCCACGCGGGAAATGCAGCGTGGGCTGCTTCGACGGCGGCATTGGCATCAGCCACACTGCCGACCGGACATTCGGCGATCACTTCGCCAATGGAAGGATTGAAGACTGGCGTGCGCGCAGTTGCGGATTCGATCCACTCACCGCCGATGAAGTTGGGACAGGGTTCCATATTAATATGATTGGGTTGCAAAATTCAAAAAACATCCAAGCACCAAGCTCCAACTTCCAGAGAAGCTCCAAATATCAACATCCAAACCGGATCGCTTGCAACTCGTATTGAAGCTTGAGGCTTGGTTATTCTCTGGAGCTTGGATGTTGGTGCTTGGAGCTTCTCACCGCGCCAACGCATCCGACTGTTTCACGAAGTCGTTGCCCGTCCATTCGCCGTCCGCTTGCACCATTTTCTTGGCGTCAGCGGCGGCCTTTTGGGCAGCCTTGCGTTCGGTCTGGCGTTTCACGAGGTCAGCGTGCGTGGTGAAATACGGGAGCGCCTTGCCTTTGAAATCCGCGAGCGTCTCGAACTTGTGCTTCTCCATGAATGCCAGCAGTTGTTCACACATCGGTTTGACGTGTTCGTAACCGAATTTCATCACGCCGGTACAGACTTGCACCGTGTCGCCACCGAGCAGGATGAATTCAGCAGCATCGTTGCCGGTCTCAACGCCGCCGATGGCCGATAACGAACGATCAGGAAATTCTGAACGGATGAGTTGCGCCACTTCCATGACCATGCGAAGGGCAATCGGTTTCACCGCACGCGAGGAATAACCGCCGGGCGTCGTGTACCCTTCCACGCTCGGTTCAGGACGGAGCGTATCGAGATTGACGCCAATGACACTGCGGATCGTATTGATAGCCGCGATGCCGGTGGCGCCGGCCTTGAGCGCCGCGCGCGAAGGTTCTTCGATATGCGTGATGTTCGGTGTCATCTTGGCCCAGACGGGTATTTTGGCTGCCCCCATCACCCACGAAACGACTTCATTCAGGATATCCGGATCTTGCCCCATCGCCGCGCCCATCTTGCGTTCCGGCAAGCCGTGCGGGCAGGAGAAATTCAATTCAAACGCGTCCACGCCGCAGGCTTGTGAACGCTCGACGAGTTCCACCCAGCGATCCTTGGAATATTCTTCCATGATGGAGGCGATGAGAATGCGGTCGGGAAACATGTCCTTGCACTTCTTGAATTCGTCCTCCCAAATCTTGAACGGACGGTCGCTGATGAGTTCAATGTTTTCCCAGCCGATGATTTCCTTGCCGTCGCTGGAATGCAATTTGCCGTAACGCGGCGTGACGTTCACGACCTTGCTCGCATCAAGCGAAACAGTTTTGGCAATGACCGCCCCCCAGCCTTCTTGAAAGGCCTTGGCAATGACATTGAGATTGGTTCCAGGTGGACCCGAGCCGATGATGAACGGGTTGGGCAGTTTCAGCCCATCGACAGTAGTGGCTAATGTTGGCATACGCTTTTCCTTGTTCTCTAATTGTTACCAACAATTAGCGTGCTTTGCTACGGATGGCTACAACTTTTTTAGGTAAAAAAGGACACTTATAACGTTTTGAAAGAGTCACCAAGAAACCAGAACGCCATCGTGCACTTTGATTTTTGGAATAAAATTCGATGCCAGTCCTCTTATGTGAAAGATGACAAAACTGATTTGCCTTTTGGGATTGTGGGCTGCTGTAACCGCAACGGCGGCGCCCACAGTATTTCACAGTTCAGAACGCCGCACGGCCTTGTTGGAACTATATACTTCCGAAGGTTGCAGTAGTTGCCCACCCGCCGAATCATGGTTGAGCCGATTGACCAATGAGCCGGGCTTGTGGAGCGAGTTCGTGCCGGTGGCTTTTCACGTTGATTATTGGAATGGCCTAGGCTGGCGTGACAAATTATCCGATGAACAATTTTCCGACCGGCAACGCACTTACGCGCATATGTGGTCGGCGGAAAATATCTATACGCCGGAATTTGTCCTGAACGGGCGGGAATGGCACGACTGGTTTGGCCTCCGCCACGCACCAGCGGCAGCAGCGACAAAGGCGGGAGTATTGCAGGTCACCTCCAACGATGGCAAACACTGGCAGGCAAACTTTGTTCCAGCGGAAGCCAAATCAGGCGGCTATGAAGTAACCGCAGCGGTGTTGGTCAGTGAATCGAGTTCCGATGTGACTGCCGGTGAAAATGCCGGCCGCCACCTGAACCATGATTTTGCCGCGCTCTCCCTGTTCACACGTCCATTGATAAATGGAACAAATGGATTTCAAGGCAGCTTCATCATTGACGCCCATCCGAAAAAGGTCACCGGACGGTTCGCACTGGCAGTCTGGGTAACGCATGGCAGACAGCTTGAGCCATTGCAAGCCACCGGTGGTTGGTTGTTAAATGCTGAGAAAAACTGACGCGGATTACGCTAATTTGCGCGGATCAATTGCAGTCGGTTTTAATTCGCGGAAATTGGCGTAATTCGCGTCAAAAACTCAGTGAACTACCGCCGTCGTTTCGCTGGCCGGAACTTGTGCTTGCGGTGACAGATTGCGTTTGCCCCAATTGAAGATGAGCAGCGCAATCCACGCTGTGGCCGTAAAGATCACGAGCACCGGCATGATGCCGCTGGAATTGAACAGACCGACGAATGACGAGGTCAATGCCGCCGCACCGATCTGCAGAAAGCCAAGCAATGCCGCCGCGCTGCCGGCATTTTTATCGAAGGGGACCAACGCCAGCGCGGCCGCGTTCGGGTACGTCAATCCCAGGCTCGACAATAAAATGAACAGCAATCCGAGCGTGGCGGCCAAACCAAACCAATGGAAATACGTCCCCACGAGAAAGAAGAGGGACGTCACACATTCCAGCAAAATCGCCCCGTAAAAAATTTGCGCGCTGGAAAATTTGCGCAGCAGAAAAATGTTCACCTGATTGCTGCCGATGAAGCCGACCGACAGCCCGGCAAAAATCATCCCATATACCTGTTTGGAGAGATGAAAGCTGCCCATGAAAATAATTTGCGAGCCGGCGACGTACACCAGCACTCCGGCAAAAGAAAAAGCCCCGGCGAGCGCGAACGTGTGGAATTGAGTGTTCTTAAAAATATAGACAAAGTCGGCGATGATCGGTCCGGGCTTCAGCGAAATACTCTGGTCCGGCACATGGCCTTCGGGCAAAAAGAAAAAGATTACCACCAACAAAATCACGACCAGCACCGCCAAAACGGCGAAGACCCATTGCCAGCCGAGTTTTAAAGCGATCAAACTGCCGGCCGTCGGCCCGAACATTGGCGACACGCCAAGGATCAGGATCAGCAGTGAAATAATTTTGGCGCTTTCCTTGACCGGGAAAAAATCCCGCACCATCGCCATTGCCGCGACACTGGCGGCACAGCCGCCCAGTGCTTGAAAAAACCGCAGTGTGATCAGTGATTCCTTGGTACGCACAAACATGCAGGCGAGGGAAATTACGACGAACAGCAGCAGCCCAACATACAATGGTTTTTTGCGGCCAAACCGGTCCAGTAACGGACCGTAAAGCAGCTGCCCCAGCGCCATGCCGATGAAATAGCTGGAAAGTGAAAGTGAAATTTTTGCCTCGGTCGTGTGCATTGCCTGGGCGATATCGGTGAACGACGGCAGATACATGTCGATCGCCAACGGAGTGACCGTGGACAACGCGCCTAAAATTAAAATGATAAAGGTTCGATTTTGCACAATTCCGGGATAACGGGGATGAATCCTCGGCGCAGACGATGCCACGTGTCGGACGATTTGCAAATTTCATTTACTGCCAATACGGAACCCAACCGCAGTTCCACTCGCTTGCATGATTAGGACAACGGAAATGACGGCGATTTTAATCATTTTTATTTAAATAAAATTTCGCCATGCTCTCTGCCCATGAGTGTTTTGAATCCCAAACGCACCGTCGCTGAACTCAAGGAACTTCGCCAACTTACCGATGACGCCAACGGCGCCCAACGGGTCGCCTTCACGCCGGTCTGGGTCAAAACCCGTGCGTGGCTGCGGCAAAAACTTTCCGAACTGCCCGTTGAAACCCACACCGATGCAGCCGGCAATCTCTGGTCAACGTTGCGCGGCGAATCAGAAAAATGCCTGCTCATCGGCGGCCACATGGACTCCGTGCCGAACGGCGGCTGGCTGGATGGCTGCCTGAACGTGCTGGCAGGCGTGGAAATTTTGCGTCGCATCAACGCGCAATATAACGGCAAACCACCGGTTACTGTACGCCTGGTAGACTGGGCGGATGAAGAAGGGGCGCGCTTCGGCAAAAGCCTGTTTGGCTCGTCTGCGTGCTCCGGCTACCTGGATATGAACGAAGCGCGCGGCCTCGTAGACAAGCAAGGGATCACCCTGCCGGGCGCATTGAAAAACGTCGGCATTGATTTTGAACGTGTAAAAGACAGCGGCGTGGAATTGAAAAACGCCGCCGCTTATCTGGAATTGCACATTGAACAAGGCCCGGTCTTGCTGGATCTGAATCTGCCGCTCGGCGCCGTGCTGGGGACTTTTGGGGTCGAACGTCATGCCATCACGTTCCATGGTCAAGCCGCGCATTCCGGCAGCACACCGATGCACCGGCGTAAAGATGCTTTCCTTGCCGCCGCCAAAATGAGTTCAGAGATTTATAAAATCGCCGAGCGCAGCGGCAACGGTGTTTGCACCATCGGTTCCTGCACGACAAAACCTGGTATCGTCACCAGCGTGGTCGAAGAATGCCGGATCACCTTGGATCAGCGCCATCTTGATCCGGCCAAGCTGGCAACGATGCTGGCCGAAGCCAGGGTCGCAAGCGAACAATTTGCGCGGGAAGGCAACGTGAAAGTTTCATGGGAACGGCTCTGGCAGATTGACCCGCGCCCATTTAATGGTGAATTGATTTCACTTTGTGACGAGGCCATCCGCGAGACGTATGGCCAGTCGCATCGCCTGCCCAGCGGGCCATTACATGACGCCGCGGAAGTGGCTGCCGCTGGCATCCCCACCGTAATGATGTTCGTCCAAAGCCTGCACGGCATCAGTCACAATAAAATCGAGGACACGAAGGAAGAGCATCTGGAACTGTGCGTCACCGCGTTTGACAAATTGGCGGAGAAGACGATGCGGTGGATCTCAAAATGAAGTGTCCCGTCTCCTTGTATTCCACGTAAACAATTATTTTCATCGTCATCCTCATCCTCGTCCTCGTCCTCGATTACTTTCGGGTGGGGCGAGACTCCGTCGAGCCCTAACTTTATTTAGGCGCACAATTTTCAGTCGGCAGCCTTTTTAATTAGGGCTCGACGGAGTCTCGC
>DASYEY010000221.1:0-8631 GCA_036498725.1 Verrucomicrobiia bacterium
GGCTGGCGGTGCCCGTGATGATATTGCCACCATTTATGGTATATGCCAAAGTGCTGTTGCTTACGGCGATGCTGGCCGGGGAGACATTTTGATTCAAGGTCACCACACTGTTGCTCGCCGAATCATCAAAAGAAACGTTCAACCCATCAGAATAAACCGTCGCCGTGCCGTTAAATAATTTCCAGTTGGGCGTGCTGGCATCCCAGCTTGAATTAGGCGCGCCACCGCTGTAACCCGACCACTTGATGGCGGACGGCCCGGCAGTCAACACCACATCCACCGAGTTGTTTGCCGTATTGTAGAAGACATAGCCGGCATAAGGCGTGCTGGATGAAACCGGTAGATTGGGATCCAAACCAAAATTCAACCCACCGCTGGCACTGGTATATTTGATCGCCGTGAATTGAGCCGGATAAGAAAGAATATTCGGGATTGAAGTCAGATGAATAAAATTCGTCGTGCCCGCCACATTTAAGGTCGAAACCGTCACGGCATTGGTTGCGGCCACCAATGAGACGCTGATCGAAGCGTTGCTCACGTTCAAGGATTGATTCACGCCCAAACCGAATGGACAAACCGCCGACACATCGAAAGTTCCATTGCTGTTAACGTTGATCTGCGGCGTGTTCGGCAACGAAGCTCCCACCGTCAAAGTGAGCGAACCGCCATTGATGGCTGTGGCATTGCTGTAGGTATTTGCCCCACCCAACGTTTGGGTGCCATTGCCAATCTTGGTGAGCGCCATCGCCCCCATGATCGGGCCTTTGTAAAGGGCCGTCGTGTCGTTGTCGCCCACGATCAAAACGCCGGAACCGGTGGAATTCGTGACGAAAATATTTGCCACCGTTCCCGTGCTGACCAGGCCATTGATCGTTTGTGTCGTGCCGCTCAGGTCAAGAATGCCCTTGGAACCACCCGTACCGCCATTTATCAGCACGTTGCCCTTGCCCAAGCCGTGCGGCATCACGTTATTGGCATTGGCATTGAACCCCAGCGTGTTCACACCGGTGGCGAACGTAGAATTATTGACCAAAGTGTCACCCGCGTAATCGTTCGGAGCCGCTGCGACCCCGACCGTGGTCTTGCCACTGCCACCCGTGACGGAACCGTTGCCCAAGATCAAACCGCCGGCACCGGTGATTTTTCCGGTGATGGTGCCACCACCGGCAATTGCCGATGTCCCCACCAAGTGAATCGTTCCCGAAACGGCGCGACCAGCCAGTCGAATCGCACCCAACCCGGCACTTTCGGTGCTGCCCAGACCCGACACATAGAAATCATTCGTCCACGTCGCCGCCACGGCCATGGATACTTCTCCACCCGGAAAAATATAGACCGGCCCGGTACCAAAACAGGTTCCACTGCCGGATTGGCAACGTCCCTGGTTGACATAGGTGCCACCGGAAAATGTATTTGCGCCGTTCAAAACACAATAGCCCATGATGTCCACCGTCACCGGGAAACCGCTATTGTCAGTTATCACCGAGTTGATCGTGAGATCATTGTTCAGACCCACAAATGAATTGTCATAAAACGAAATCTCACCACCCGCCCCAGCACCACCGCCCGCCGTTAGGACGCCTTGATTTGCCACTGAGCCAATGGTCAGCCCCTTGTTGTTGGAAGGTGTACTGCCATTGGCCATATAAATCGCCCCTTGCGCCCCGAGCCGCAACGTGCCGCTGTTGGTGATGACCCGGGTGTTGTTGTCGGCAAACATCAGGGTGTTGAAGTCATTTACGCCGGCAGGAATGACCGCATTGCCCGTGGTCGCCGTCCATTTCACATTTGCGCCCGGGCTATTCGGCAACGTCGGCGCGCCAGTGACACCGGTATAACCCGTGTAAGCCACGACATTGCCACTGCCGTCGAGTGTAGCCCAATCGCCGGCATTTGCTGTCACCCCGATAAGCGCCCAACCGCCGAGAATGTCATTTACGGTCGTCAATCCAGACCCGGTCAGATTGATGCTGCCACCACCAACGACAAATTGTGCGATGGCACCGGGGTTGCGCGTCAGCGCCGCCGAAAAATTTAACGCGCCAGCGCCACCCACGGTGGCGATGACGTGATTCCCCGCGGACAGATTCACCGGCAAACCGATGGCCTGCACATTGCCGGAGAGATTGGTGATGTTACCGCCGGAAGTCAGGCCGTTGCCCGCATTGAAACCGTTGGTCAGAACGATTCCGTTTCCACCCAGGTTAAATGCCGCGGCGGTGGCATTGAAATTCAGTTCGCCAAAAATGCTTCCGGCGACGAAATCATTATTGGGCGTCAATCGTGCGCTGCCATCGAAAAAGAGCAAATCATTGGCGGCGGGGGCGGCGCCTCCCCAATTACTGGCATCGCTCCAGTTATCACTGGAACTGCTGCCACCGTTCCAAGTGTCATTAGCTGCGGCGGCCGTCAAGGCCGTCAGCAGGCAGGAAGAAACGATCGTCGCCGGGACAAGTTTTTTTGAGACAGAATGCAGAATGGTTCTCATAGTTTTGGTCAGGGAATTCAACGGATTATGATTTTATTTAGGCAACGACACAAAGCCGCTACGGTTCGTTCTTCAATGGATTGACGGTGACTCTGCCAGCAATGACGGCGGAAAACTATTGGACGTTTGTTCTAGCCACGCCAACGCGAACCACCCAAGCGATCTCACGGCAGGCCGGGACGCTTGATGGGCGGTGTATAATCTTTATGCCAGCGATAATTCGCCCAAAGAGTTTCCAACTTGGCAACCTCTGCATGTCCGTCGGCCAAACCCATGACAATGCCGCCCGGCAATGCTTTGCTGGTTGAAGCATTGCGGGGAGCCATGTTAGCCAAGTGTCGGGCGATGCTGATGCGCCCGATGCCTCCCGGAGTTCCATAGAGGCCGTCATACAAATCTGACGGTGGCGCATCGGCCGCCATGGGCCAGCAATCCACCCAGATGCTATCCATGAAAACGGGTGTCTGACTTGGATATTGAATGGCCGACTCTTTACGAAATAAATATTGCGTACCCCGGCCATTATCGTGATCAACATACATCCAGCCGTTGTAAGCGTAACTGCCGACAAAAAGCCGGGTGGCGCCGCCCACTTTGTAGGTATCGGTGCGCCAATAACTTTTATCAGCCGTTCCCGTGTCGCCGACGGCATTGCCATTCGCTGAAAGCGTGAGGTTGGTCGCGCCGGCGGTCGTCGGGCAAACCCGCACTTGGTCAGCCTGTCCGTAGCCATCAATCAAGGTTCCCATCCAGACGCCATTGCCGGTATAAACCGGGTTGGTATAGGCCAGCATGCTGCTCGTATCGTTGAAATACATGAAGGCAGCCGTGGTCAACTGCTTCTGATTACTGACACAACGAATTTGCAGCGCCTTGCGTTTGGCCGAGGAAAGTGCCGGCAATAACATGGCCGCGAGGATGGCAATGATCGCAATGACCACTAATAATTCAATCAACGTGAAACCGCGCCGGCTGGAACATGGAGTTTTTCCGGTTGATTGAACTTCGGGAAGACGACAATGCGGGCATGGATTTTTTGTAATCATACTTTGGGCTGATGCTCCAAATATGACAGAACCGAAAAAACCTTCTATTGAACGTTTGTTCTACGATGCCCGGTGGAAATGGTTTCCGCCTCAAATCCCCTGCAAAATCGCACTCTATTTGACTGATGGCGAATTACGCACCGCCAGATTTTTAACATTCGGAGCGAATACGGCGGCCGCGACGCCGGGCATGGTTTGCGGCTTCAGGTTATCAATCTCAAGGCCGTCAATGTCTGAAAAGCTGGCTGCCGGGCGGGCGTCATCAGCGGCAAAGCTGGTTGTGATATTGGCCAGTTCAAGTCCACGAACATGGCGGGCGAAAATTCCATAGGCGGGCAAGGTTCCCAGCTTGCGCGGCTCAGGATAACCGTCGCCTAATTCCTTCGGCATAATGGCCGCGTCCTTTTCCGTGCCGCCGCCATTGCTGGTCAGCCGGATATTTTCCAACCGGATACCTTCCAGCGGCTGCCCCGGCAAACCCATGATTTGAATGCCACTCATTTTGCCAACGCCATCGGCAACGACATTGGAGATTAAAATGTTTCGCGCCCGGCTTTTGGTGGTGAGGTTGGGCGTGCGATTACGATTGCCCGTCGTGATGTAAATCGCATAATCCGGCACATCCATCATGGTGATATTATTGATCGTGATGTTCTCCATGATGCCGCCATCCACTTCTTCCAGGGCCAGCCCGCGGCAGCCGCGAAATGTACAATTTGCCACGGTGCAATTACGAAAACCACCGCTGGATTCCGTGCCAAACTTGATGCGCCCATTATGATTTTTGCTTGGCTTCATTGTGCCATCAATCAATGTGCCTTCTTCAAATCCGGAGACCTGGCAATTTACGATGGTCAGATTTTCCGTGGGACGCCATTCACCCAGCGCATATGTGCTTTTCGGGCAAAGGCCGTCGTCATTGGGTGAATTGATGCGGCAATTGGAAACCATCGTATTGCGGCAGCAATCAATATCTATGCCGTCGCGGTCGGTATCCATCGTCACATTATCCACGGTCATGTTATCGCAGCCGGTGACCAGGATCGCGAAATGTCCGCCATGAAAAATCGTCACGTCACGGATGAGCACATTTTTACAAAGTTTCAGGGCAATCGCTTTGTTGCCCAGGCGGACCGGCGGCAAATTATTTGTTTTGGGGTTCTGCCAGTCATTGAAACCGCACATGCGATCCAGGATGCCGTCGCTGCGTTGGAGGCCACCGCCATTGATCGTGCCGTTGCCGGTAATGAAGACATTGGTCAGATTTTCTCCCCAGATCAAACTGTTATGAAAGTAGCAATGGCCGCCATCCTGATAACCACCCAACGTATACGACTCGGTGGCATCGTAGGCATTCAAACTCTGCGGCGCGCCGAGAATGGTTGCGCCCGAGTCAATCAACAAATGAATATTGCTTTGCAAATGAATCGAGCCGCTTAAATACGTGCCCGTGGGAATCAAGACCGTTCCGCCTCCGACTGCCGCTGCGGCCGCAATGGCTTTATCAATCGCCGGGCTGTCCAGTTGTTTGCCATCGCCGACGGCGCCAAAATCACGGACATTGAATACGGCTTGGGTGGATTCGGCTTGCGCCCAAGCCGATGCGGCCAAAAGGATGCAGGCGCAGATGAGTGGTTGAGCGCAGGAAAACACAGAGTTTTTTTTCATGATTGGATTAAGGAGCAGACGAATGAAAACGCAGAAGGTTTCATTCTAATCGCGGCCCAGGAATTTCACGACCGCTTCGGTGCGTGATTGGACATGCAATTTTTCGTAGACCGTGTGCAAATGGGCGCGAACCGTGCTCAAGGAAATACCAAGCTGGTCGGCAATCTCCTTGTAGAGATAGCCTTTGGCCAGGAGCGCGAGAATCTCGTGCTCCCGTTTCGTCAGTTTTTCCATGTCCGATCGCGGCTTGGTGATCTGTTGAAAATGACTGACTACTTTGCGGGCGATCTGCATGGACATGGGCGCGCCGCCGGCATGGACCTGCTCAATCGCCTGGATCAATTCCGCTGGCAGGACGTTTTTCAACAGATAACCGCTGGCGCCTTTCCGCAACGAATCAAAAATTAAATCGCCTTCTTCGTAAGTGGTCAGCATCAAAACCTGCGTCTTGGGCGATTTCTCTTTGAGCCGGGCAACGCATTCGATGCCGTTCATCTTGGGCAGATTGATGTCCATCAGCACGACGTCCGGGGCTTCGGTCGGAATTCGGGCCAAAGCCTCTTCCCCGCTGGGATGAGCGCTGACAAAACGCAAGGCGGGAGCACGTCCTAACAATTCCGTCAGGCTTTCGCGGGTGCCGCGATTGTCTTCCACGATGGAAACCCGGATATGCATTGGTTGATTCTTTTTCATTTTGTCTGTCCCTTTCAATTCCCGCCATTGAACGAACGTTCGAGTGCTGATCGAATAAAGGCTAAGGCAAAGCGACCGCTTTGACTATTTATAAGCCTTTTATGATTCCATCCCATCCTCATCGTCGTCCCCAAAATATCTTCAAAAATTCGAGGGCGGGGATGAGCATGACGACGAGGATGATTGCGAAAACTTCTTTTTCAAGTGGTCTCTTAAAGTCATTTTTCAGCCAATGGCAGATGAATCGAAACTTTGGTGCCTTGGGCAGGCTGGCTTTCGATCCGGCAATTGCCGCCGATTTCAGCCAGCCGTTGTTCCATGTTCCGCAAGCCATCCGCCAGCGCGTCATCCGGCACCTTGGTGAAACCGCAGCCGTTGTCCTCGATCCCCACATCCAAAGCGGCCGGCGTGAACGCTATCCGCAACCAGACTTCCGTGGCGGCGGAATGTTTGACGACGTTGTGCAGCGCTTCTTTGATGGCGAGGAAAAGATTGTGCCGCAAATCCGTGGATAATTCCCGGTCTGGCACCTGTTCCGGAAAATCCAGGCGGCAACGGATGCCCGCCAGGCGCAGATAATCCACGGCAAATTGTCCGGCGTAATCCAGCAAGTGCGCCAGCGTGTCATTTCTCGGATTGACGGCCCAAACGATCTCATCCAGCGATTTGATCGCCTGCCGTGCCGTGGCAGAGATATTGCTGATCCGCTCTGCCGCACGCTCCGGCTCAGCGCGATCCTGCTGGGCAAGTTCGCCGAGAAAAGCGATTTGCGTCAGGTTTGCGCCCAGATCGTCATGGATATCCTTCGCGATCCGCGCCCGTTCTTTTTGCAACGCCGCCTGCGCCTCCAACAAACGCAACCGCCGATGCAGGCGGCGGAAGGAAACATAACGCACAACCGCGATGATGCTGCCGGTAAACGTCGTCAGCACGATCAACCGGAACCACCACGTTTGCCAAAAAAACGGCGCAATGCTGAAAGTGAACTGAGCGCCGGTCTTATTCCAATCGCCATCCCCTTTACAGGCCGTAACTTGAAAGGTGTAGTCACCACTGCTTAACCGGGGATAGGCGGCGGTACGAAAAACTCCGGAATCAACCCAGCCATCTTCGCCGCCAATCAATTGGTGGCGGAACTCGATATTTTCCGGCGCATTGAAATTCAGCGCCGCAAATTCAAATTCGACATGATGGTATCCCGGCGGCAACCGCACTTTTTGATGAGGCAGGGCGAGATCCAGAGTTTTTTTACCTGCCGCATCTTCATTGGGAATGATGCCGCCGTAGCGCGCGATCACATGGTCATCCACGGAGATGCGCGTCAACAAAACCGGCGGGGCCGCCGGAGTTTCATTCAGCAATGCCGGATTGATGACCACCAATGCCGTTTGCATTGGCAGCCACAACTTGCCATCACGACTATGCAGGACATCGGGCGAGTCGCCGAAAGTTCCTTGCAAACCCGGCAGGCCGTCCCCCCGGCCATAATGCACCGAACGCACGCGCGTAACTTGTCCGGCTGCAGCGGCTTCTAATTCGCGCTCGCGCACTTTGAAAATTCCCCGGTTGGAGCCGAACCAGAGCCAGCCATGCCCGTCCGCCACGATGTGCGAGATATAATCATCGAACAACCCCTCCTCGGAATTGATTTCGGCATAGTTTCCGGCTTTCAAGCAACCGACTCCCCACCCGGCAAAACCAATCCAAAGCGTTCCATCCGGCGTCGCATAGAGACAACGGATGGAAGCCAGTTCCTGCGCCGGCCGGGGTGAGACTTCCGTCAGTTTGCCGTCTGCGATCTGTAACAAAACTCCCTTGGAAGTGCCGACCCAGATCTTTCCGGCTGCGTCTTGGGCCATCGCCCGGATGATCCGACTGTCGGGCGGCGCGGTAAAAGTTTCCAATTTGCCATCATGCAAACGCAGCACGGCAGTCGGCGATTCCTGTCCCAGCCACAGGTCGCCATTTTTATCAAACAACAGGGTATGAACGGTTTTATCCGCCAGCACGCTGGCATCACCCCAATTTATAAAATGACCGTTACGCCAGCAAAAGATTCCGTGTTGATGAGTGCCAACCCACAGCGACCCGTGTGGATCTATCGCCACACACGTCGCATCTCCCGGCCAGGTTTCGCTGGTGGGAATCGCGTTCCATTTGCCATCGCTTTTATGAACCAGCACCCCGTTTTGCGTGACGGCCCAAATGGAGCCGTCATCGGCTTCGCAGATGGATTGAATGGAGGAGAAAGGCAAACCAGCTTCAGTTCCTTCCAAAGTGATCGCCCGTCGGCGTATGCGGTCTAATCCGCCGCCAAAAGTTCCGGCCCAGATATTACCTTCACTATCCTCCGTCAGGCTTAAAATCGCTTGATGGCTGGTGGGGATCAGCTCAAAACCTTCCGTACTATATCGAAACAAGCCGCTAAAAGACGTGCCGATCCAAACGGCACCCGTGTGGTCTTCAATGATCGAAGTGACTGTTTTTGTGCCGCCATTGTCCGGTAGAAAATTGCCGATCCGTTCCAGTTTGCCTGCCGCTGAGCATTTGAAGAGGTCAGCTCCGCAACAAACCCAGACACCACCGCCCTTCGCCGCCGCCAGCCGCATCGGCTGGGAATCAAGTTGTTGCAAGGTTCGGAGCATTCCGTTCTTGATCACGCCCACGTGCCCGGCCTTGGCAAACCAGATCTGTCGCCGATCGTCCGCCGCCAAAGCACAAATATCCAACCCCTCC
>DASYEY010000222.1:0-21543 GCA_036498725.1 Verrucomicrobiia bacterium
ATTTCCTCCCTGGCTGCCAATATGTTCCCAACCGCCGCTGGAGCTATCGCGCCCGAACGCATAGGCATATGTCTGATGGGAAACCAACGGCACATTCAATCCCTGCCATTGCAACCAATCATTTTCAGTTCCGCTCCCGTAACCTTGATAGCTGCCAATGACAGTGGCCCGGCTGCCATCGGCTGAAACCGAGTAAAGATACAAATCGTAGAGTTGAGCATTCCCGAAACTGTTGCCATTGCCAGCACTCTTCCATGAAAGCGTCTTCAACAAATATCCACCGGGATTGGATCCGGTCGTGAAGGTCTGGCCGCACCAACGGCCATAGGACGCACCATTATCTGTGTAATAATTGATGCCATCATCATTTTGTGACGTGTTCAACAACTGGGAAACATCGTCCGGTCCGGGGAGCGGCGCAGCCGCGCCGATGTCCGTCAGCGTAAGAATCGCAATCACCGCTTCTGGACTGCGGTTCGTTCCCAACAAATTAGTCGCCAGATAATCATAGCGGTAGGTGCCAAAAGTATAACCAGCGGTGTTGACCACCAGATTAGTGGCGATGGCTCCCGGTATATTTGTCATCCCCCCGCCCGAACCACCATCTGTGCGCCAGTGATAACCGATCGGCATGGCGCCAGTGGCGGAAGCAGAAAGTGTGACGACGGTGCCTGCCAAAACTCCCGTGGCGGCACCCGCCGGACTTTCCATCGGCGACGAGACCTGCGGCGGGCCGGTCGGCGGATTGGCCACCACTCCCTGCACCGTGATGGCACCATAACCACAATAACTATTCTCGGAGGTCGGAGTCGTGAAATCGAACTTCACGGCCACAACGTTGGAAATGATCACGGCCCCGACGGAATCAGCCATCACTACGCGCGTGGCGGATCCGGTATTAACGGGCGGCGAAGGATTATAATTCACGGAGGTCAGCACTGTAAAAACTGACGGACTGACAGCCGTGGCATATGACACGGTGTAGGCTTGTTGATCACGGCCATTGTCTTTCCATCCACCATAAACGGTGATATTGGTCAGGTTGTACCCATTAACCGCCGATGGCAGGGTGTAAATCAACAACGAACCGGCGCCACCGCCATTGCCGCAGGTCAGATAGTTGGTACTCGTGTTATTGCCCGGAAGCTCCGTGATGGTCAACGTGCCGCCCCCAGTGAGAGAATTGACGTTCCGGCCAGCCAACTCCAGGCTGAAATTGCCACTCGTCGCAGTCGGAGCCAGCCCGGCAATCAGGCTACCCGGCGCCGGGGTCCAATCCGGCGTAAAGGGCAAGGTGCCTTGTTCATTACCAGGCGAAACCACCAGCGACGCCGGAGCGGAAATGATGCTGATCAAAGGCAACGCCAACGCAATGCACGAGATTAAAATGCGCGGATAAGCAGGTACGGCTTTCACAACTTTTTTGGCTTGATGGTGAAATCTGATTTTACGGGACGAGAGCAAGGCTCGTCGAAGCATCCAATTTTAAAATAAGTTTTCCCGCGTCGTTTGGAATCAATTCAATGCTGCCATCGGCCAGTTGCCGGCAGGAACCGGCAGCCAGCTTTAATTGATAATCCACACCGGAATGATGATACGTCACACTGGCGGCAGCCACGGATTTGACCAGCGCCTTGAGTTGGTCGCCGCCCATGATTTTCCAAGCCCAGCGCAACGGTTTCCCCTGCTCATCTGCGCCGGAAAAGGCGACCGAATTTTCGGCGCAGACAATGGAAAAAGTTCCGCCGCCCTTGAGCGGTTGCGCGATGCTTAAATCCGAGGCCGCCAATTCTTTCACCGTTGGCGGGCCATCCGGCTGCATGGCCAAGGTTGCGCCATCGGCAGAAATTAAAAACGGCAACATGCCGACATGCCGATTGCCTGATTCCGACCAGAAAGCCCAATCAACCAGCGGCAGGGTTTCATAGGTCAGCGAAGTTTCTTTCAGCGGCGCAGCATGCGTCGGCGAAACCACATTTTCGTCAAAGCAATGGAGGTCGCGGATAAAAAAAGTTCCATTCGCCCACAGGATATTCAGCCGGTAAAAGCGGCTGTCATACCAGACCGTTTTATGCCCCCGCTCCTTCCAGTCATCCAGCGCCACCACCGAAGTCGCGGGTGTCAGGGGATATTGTTGACGGAACCATTTACCGGTTTGCGCCAATGTTTCCACCCGAATTTTTCCAGCGGCGGCCAATCCGGAAAACAGTTTTACCTGATACGTCAGGCCATTCGACATCGCGTCCCAGCCAAAGGAATTTTCCTGGCCGGCCTGGGTGTAGGCAAAAGCCAGTGACGGCTGACGAATCAAACTGTTCATGAACCAATCAACCCACCCGGGCATGCCGCCACCGCCGTTCTTATAGACCGGTTCCAGGGAGATCAAACCGGGTGTGGTGCCATGCTGATAAATCGGATCACTGCCCAACATCCGAAAAACCGGGACGTTGATTTGCGCCGCGCGTGTCTGCGCCGGCATATAGGCATTGAGCCGGCTGGGATAGTAAGCCTGGTTCCAATAGCCGCCCCACAAGGTATAAAAATCCGTGCCGATCTGGTCCTTGCAATTGCAGGAAGCGATGATCCCATATTTATCCGCCATATATTCCAAGGTCACTTCGTCAATGAACCACGATCCGACGGTGCGCGGGTAATAGCCAAAGACGGCCTTGAAATCGGCCATGTACACATCCACCAGTTTGCGGCGTTCCGCCGGCGTGTAACCCGGCGAAAAACCGACATTGGCCACCGGATCCCATTCGTGTTCCCCGCGCCACTTGATTCCGGCTTTCTCCACCAATGGCCGGGGAATTTCCCACCAGGCGGCAATTTCATCATTGGTGCCCAATTGCTCCTTGAGCAATTTTTGATAACGCGGATTGATCAGCGCGTCGTACTGCAAGGCCCAGGTGGCTGGCAGGTTGAATTTCTTCAACAACTCAATCTGTTGTCGGGTGCAATCGAAGAGGACCGTTTCGGAATCCTTCAGCCGGAAATCCGAGTTGCGGATAAAATTGTAAATATTGACGATGCGCGGCTCGGTGGCGCTCACGGACCGCAAAAAGGCGGTCCCGAGTGCGATGAACAAACAAAAAAGAGCAACCCCGCTCCCCGGGAAAAAACGCTTCAGCCTCATAATACGATTAATACAAATAACTATAGTTTACCGAAAGCAACACGGTAAAAATTCGGACTGGCAACCATGGTATCGGCAAGGCGGCAGGCGCGCTGAGCTTGTCCATTGCCCGCGAGATGATAAATCAAAATTGAGCTGGCGCCATGATCAGGGCGGCAAATCTTAAACATCACGGTTTCCCTTTGGGAACGGAAAGTGCGTGCCAATAATAATTCCAAAGATTATTCAGTTTGCAGTACTCAACATGCCCGTCGCAAAACCCGACATTCACCCCGCCCGGGAAAACGGTACCCTTGAAAGTGACTGCGGTGGGCGCAGCGGTGGGCGACTTATAACCATGCCGGGTGATGCTCACCCGTCCCATCATGGTTCCGGCGGCGCCACCGAGCGATGCTTGACCAGTATATAAGTTGACCGGGTTCAGCAAAAAATCGCCGTTGGCGGTATCCGTACCGCTATTGGGAAAGGCATCCACCCATACTCCGTCACAAAATAGCGGAGTTTCGGCAGGCCTTTTTACATGGTCAATATTCCCGAACATGCCCTGGGCGCCAACGGTGGTCTGGGAAGCCGCATACGATATCGCCGCAGAATTTTTTTCATAGAGCCACGCATTGAGCGTATAACTGCCTGAGTTCGTCGGATCATTGCCAAAACTCCAGGCATAAGACGCCGTGCCCAACCAGCCTCCGGCCGTACCGTAAACGCCGGGCGGCACATTATTGGTATTGGCAATCGGACAATAGCGGATGGTCGCCACCTGCGACTGGTAAGACATCAAGGCATTCAGCCAGAGTGAACTTGGATCGTACTTGATCGGCCCGTAGTCACTGCCATACATGAACGCGGCCAGGGACATTTGCTTGAGGTTGCTTTTACAAGCCGCTTCCTGGGCTTTGCGCTTGGCAGCCGCCAACGCCGGCAGCAACAAGGCAGCCAAAATGGCAATGATGGCGATCACCACCAACAGCTCGATCAAGGTAAAGGCAGCTTGCCGGCAATCGTCATGGCGGCGCTGATTGCCGTTCGCTGCGGAAGGGAGGATTCGATGAATTTTATAGGTCATGAAATAATATCAGGATTAAGATTGAGGCACCCGGGACCATCACTTCCCGGGTGCCAATTGCGTTACCCCAACCAACCCCATCAAGGACTGCTCCACTTGAAAAATTCAGCGTTGCCACTGGCATTGATCGGGATGGAATTGGAGAAGGATCCCGTAGCATCCAGCACCCCGTTGGCAGCCGACGTCCATTGAATCGGCGGGGTCAGATTCGTCGTGCTCAACAGGGTGTAACCGGCGTTCGACGGAATTCCGCCGGAGCCGGTCAGTATGAGATTTCCGCCGGATACGCTCACGGAATTGATATTCGCCGCCGTCGTTGCCACGGTGGCGGTGGACGGACTGCCGTTGATTTCGATCTCGGAATAGAAGGAGTAGCCATTGAGCAGTTGCGGGACATCCCAATTGATCATCACCGCTGCCACGTTACGGGCCAGAGGTCCGCTGGCTGGAACCAGTTTCGTGCGGGAAGCAATCGGTCCGCCATTCGGATCGTCCGGCAGATATTCCGCAGTGTAGAGCGGAATGAAGGTGGCGGGATCCGCGACGGTGGCATACAACACTTGATAAGCCTGATCCCGACGGCCACCCCCCAGCCAGCCGCCATAGACCGTGATATTGGTTATATCAAATCCAGCCGGGGTCGAATTGGTCTGAAGGGCATAGATCATATTCGTGTTCCAGCCGCCCTGCGGACCGCAGGAAACCACGCCATTCGGCGGAACGCCCAACAGGCCGTCAGACATGATGGATCCGTCCGGGTTCGAACCGTCGGCACCGAAATTACCATTATCAGCCAGGGCTGTTCCGGGTGAGCCATCCGCCCATTGGAAGCCAAAAATCAAATCCGAACTGGCATCAATGGTCCAGTTGGCCGGAAAATAATTGGCACTTGCCTGGGCGGCTTGGTACAGGATCACATTATTTAACGGTGCCGGGGCATTGCTCACCACCAAAGTCGCCGCACTGGTGTAGAGATAGTCGGCACTGTTACCGGCATTGATCGCCTGGGCGAGATAGACGGCAGAATCACCGGTCTGCAAACTGTTGAAGGACAGCGTGGAAGTTACCACTCCGCTGTTGGTTGCGCTGGAAACTCCGGCAGCCACAATATTGGTGACCCCATGGCTGACCTTGAACCATTGAAAATTGACCGCTGGTGAATCAGCAAAGGCCACAGAGAGCGAAAGCGGATCGCCGACCATGGCCTCGGCATAATTAGGATCAATATTTTGCACCAGAGTCAGGTCAGGCGACGGAACCAATTCAACGCCGGCGATCCCCATATCGCCCCCGCCAAAACTGACCACGGTGATGGTGATCGCGCCGCCGCTGGTGGTCACGTTTTGCATCAAGACATAGTTACAACTATTGGCCGCATTCGCACCATTGAAGGAACTGAAGGTGTGAAGCGGAACCGGCAAGGAACAAGGATCGGAACTAGCGCCATTGAATCCGTGCCCGCTGTCGTCAACCGAGGTGGCCCCCTGGGCGATGACATCATTGGCCTGCATGTTGCCCCAGTAGTTTCCATTGTTGTCATTGACGAATACGATGACGTCGTATTTCGCCCCGGGAAGATTATTAAAGGTCAAGGTGGAGTAGAGACGTCCGCCGCCGTCGAATTGGGGATTAGCTCCGTTCTGGTTAAATTTCCAGCAGTCGTAAAGCAATCGGCCAGCCGCACAACCGGTGCCACCGCTATACCAGCCATCATTCCAGCCAAACGGTGTCAACGTGACGCCGGAAAGCGACGATCCGGTTGTATCATGGTCAATGGTCCAAGTTTGGTTGATGGCCGCCGCCGCGCTGCCTGCCCCGACGACATCCGCCCGCAGAATATTCCAGTTGCCCACTTCCGTCAGCGGCACATAAGACGGCGGGACCAGCTGGCCTCCAAGCGTCGGCCCGGTGTTGTCTCCGGAAGCCGGCGCATCCATCGTCGCGTAGCCGGCAGCGAAGCCAAACTTAACCGCAATCACGCCCGGAATCCCGATCGGCGACTGGATTTGTAATACGCCCACCTGACCGGTTGCCGAAGTGACACCGTTCGACACGATCAAGTCATATTGATAATAACCATCGGCAAAACCCGTGGTATCAATGGCGAGATTAGCTGACGTCGCTCCCGGTATATTCGTTAATGTCCCACCCGTGCCGCCGTCCGTCTGCCATTGAAAAGTATATGGTGTGGGACCATTCACCGAAGCGCTGGCGGTCACACTAGTCCCGGAAACAACGGCCACGCCCACTCCCGATGAAAAGGTCGCCTGCCCCACGGTAACTCCCGTAATCGCCGTCAAGCCCACGTCAAAACTGGCATTCCAAGGACTCGAAGAACTGAAAGTCATGGTGCCACCCGTGCGCGGCACCAATGCCACTTGCCCACCGGCATAACTGGCATTCGTGTTCCCCAGATTGCACCAACCCGCACCATTCGCCCACATGGCGTAGGCATATTGCGTATTGGGTTGGAGAACTGCACCGAGATTGGTCCATTGAAACCAGGTAAAATTGGTCAGCAGCAGGCTTTGAGAGGTATAGGTTGCGACCAGGGTGGCCGCTGAACCGCTGACCGAATAGATTCCCAGGGTAAATGTTTCATTACCAAAGCCGCCACCAGTGTTGTCGGCATCGTAAAGCGCCAGACTGTTAAGCACATATCCATTCACACTGCTTCCCGTGGTAAAAGTCTGCCCCGGAGAAGGGTTGGCATTCATATAATAATTAAAACCTCCGCCCCCGGGTGGCGGCGATATGGCGGCGGCTATAAAGTTTGTCTGAAACTGATCGTCGGGGCCGGGAACTGGCGCGTTGGCGCCGATTGTTGAAATCGTTGCCGCTTGGGCGGCGCCAGCCAGCGGCAGCAAGGCCAGGCAGAGCACTGATAACAGCAGTTTGCAGTTGGGTAGTTTCATTGGGTTCATAACGATGGGGTTTTAGCAGTTCAGTTTTTGAATTGGGGAATCATTTTTTATGGCTGGCTGAGAACACAGGGACGCACTTGACACAAAAGAAACCAATGGTCGCGTTGGATGCATTCATGTGTCCGTAAAATTTACCTGCTTTTTACAATCAGAACAGCCCCCCAACTGGGTGGGTAAGTGCGCATCGCTGGGGAACTAACATTCAACGCTCAACATTTAACTCTGAACATCGAAGGGAGGGGCGATGTTTTGTTGGACGTTCGGAGCAAATGTTGAGCGTTGAATATTTTCGATTTTATCCGTTCAACCGCCACTTTCCTCAACCGGCAATCGCTGTGTCAAAAATGAACTTGCAGTAATACAAAATGGCCGGAGAATCGAAAAGGATCGAGATCATTGCGAAAAATCCAAATGAGAAATGTCATCAATTGATACCATGCAAAAGAAAATAATCCTGGTCATATTCATTTGTACATTAACCTCCGGCTTGTATGCCGCCGCCGTGCCGCGCGGCGATGAACGCTTGCGTGAGTTGGTGGTTTTCCCGGAAATAAGCTTCAATTTTAACTGGCAACTCAACCTGCAAAACAATGAATGGCACATCCAGCAAAACGTGGATCTGCCGACAGCGATCGCCAAACAGCGTGAGCAATTAAAACGCCAGCCCGACGACCTTAAACAATTGATGCAACTGGGGTACTGGCTTAACCAGAATAATGAAACCAATGAATCTCAAGTGTGCTACGATAAAGTAGTGCAGCTTTGCCGGCAAAAAATCGCCGCCAACCCCCAGGACGGTTTGAGTTTAAACACATTGGGAACCGCCCTGGCGGGCAATAATAACGACGAGGCTGAAAGAGCTTTGCGCCAGGCTACGCAAGTCTCCTCCAATGAGTGGCGTTGCTGGGTAGGCCTTGGAAATTTTTTGACCAGCAAAAATTGCTCATCGTTATTTCCCACTAATTGGCAGAGTGAAATCAGCCCCGGCCGACCAATATCACAAAAGGTTTTGGCTTATCGGCCTTCAGCAGAATTGCTCAACCGGGTTGAAACCACTTCCCAGGAAGCAGACCGTTGTTTTGACCGGGCCATTGCCATTGCCCCAAAAAATTCAGAAGTCTTTCTCCAACACGCGGGCCATATGTCCATGTCCAGCTGGCAAAATTGTTTCATTCGGTATTATCGTGGTGGTGAACCGCTTACCGACAATGCCCTATTTTTAAACTTCTTTTCTCAAGAGATGATTGCCGACCTAAAAAAAGCCTCGGAATTGAATCCAAAAGATTACCAATGCATCGGCTTGGCGGCTTATTTTGACTTTATGCGTGAGGTATCCATGGATCGAAGCAAAGATTTGAAGGCGAAAAATCTGCCTGATACCTCACAGCAATTCTTGCACGATGCCATCACCCGTTTGGAAAATCTGTCGGGCAACCCGGATAAAATCATGGCGGCGGGCGCCTTTGAAAACCTGGGCATGTTAAACATGATTTTTGAAAATAAACCCGAGGCGTTAAAAGATTTTCGCCAAGCCGTAGCCCTGGATCCAACCCGCGACCAAGCTTGGGATATGGTAGAGGACATGCTCATAGATTCGCCCGATGAATTTCTGGCTGCCGCCCGGGCGCGCTTGAAAATTGACGATTCCGCCCGCAATCATATGATTTTAAGCAGAATTTTTTCCGGGCCGATGAATAAATTGTCAGAAGCCGCCACGGAGGCGAAAATCGCAGAAAAACTGGAAACAAACAACCCCGTACCTCTGCTGCAGTTTATAGCCATTGACCTGAAACAAAGTGCGGAGACAAATCATCTAACCATGGCCGCCACAAACCTAGTACGCGTTTACCCCATCATACGAGCGATGCCAGAAAGTAATGAAAAGCAAAAACGCTTGAGTGAATGGATATTGAATGAAATCATTTTCAACGCATTGACCGGCGATCAAGATGACGCCAAAGAGATACTGGCTACGTTTACGAAACGCTTCCCCGATGATAAAACTGGGAAAGCTCTCTTCGACATATTAAATTAGTCAAATCGCAGGAGAACACGAAGCCATAGCAATGAAAAATTGAAGCTAGAGCGGTTCCTTGAACGTTGGAAGTTAAATGTTGAATGTTAAATGTTTCTCAAAATCTATCCATCAGGCCTTGGGTCGTATCTTCGAAGCCGCTTCCGTTCGTGAATGGACGTGCAGCTTGTGGTAGATATTTTTCAGATGCCAGCGAATGGATTCCGTGCTGATGCCCAGGCGGTCGGCGATTTCCTTGTT
Organism: Verrucomicrobiia bacterium; assembly: GCA_036498725.1. Taxonomy (GTDB): domain Bacteria; phylum Verrucomicrobiota; class Verrucomicrobiia; order Limisphaerales; family UBA11358; genus UBA11358. Next base: position 9,402 of record DASYEY010000222.1, read on the forward strand.
GGAAAAACCAGGGGCGATCAGATTCAAGATCTCCAATTCCCGGGGCGATAATTTTTCCACTTCCGGAGCGGCAACGGGCTGGGTTTGAAAATAGCCGATGACCTTGCGGGCAATCTCCGCGCTCATGGGCACCCCGCCCTGCTGCACGTCGCGGATGGCATTCAAAACCATGTCGGGCGTGGATCGTTTGAGCAGATAGCCGGAGGCCCCGGCACTCAGCGCGCGAAAAATGCGGTCTGGATCCTGATACACGGTTACCATGATGACCTGGACTTGCGCCATCAATTCCTTGAGCCGGGCCACACATTCCACCCCCGACATCTTGGGCAGTTGAATGTCCATCAAAACCACGTTTGGCTGGAACTTCGGAATCATTTCCAAGGCTTCCTCGGCGGTTTCGCACACGCAGACACACCGGTAATCCGACGACAAATCAATGATTGTCCGCAGACTCTCGCGCGTCGTCTTGTTATCTTCAACGATTGCTACCTTGACCATATTGATTTTGATTTAACGGCAGTGAAATCTGCACGGCGGTGCCGCGACCGGGCTGACTGGTGATCTGGCAAACGCCGCCCAACTCCTGCATCCGCTGGCGGAGGCTGGCCAGCCCATCTTTGCCGGGCGCCTCGGGCGCAAATTCAAACCCGGAACCGTTGTCAATCACGGCAAGTACCAGTTTGCCATCGGTCACTTCCAATACGATCTGCACCTCCGTCGCGTGGGCATGGCGGATCACATTGTTGAGCGTCTCCCGGAAGACACAAAAAACTCCGTGCCGCTGCTTCGAGTCCAACGGGTATTGCGGAATCTCTTTGGCCACCTGCAACCGGCACGTGATGCCCGCCAGATTCAAAAACGACTCCGCATACAGTGAAAAATAGCTTACCAGCGACCCAACCGAATCATAATGGGGATTAACGGCCCAGACAATCTCGTCCAAAGAGGACACCAACGAACGGGCCATTTGGGTGATCTGGTTCAGATAATTATTTTTAGCTTCAGTATCAATCGCCGCCGTGTTCGCCAGCGAACCCAGCAAACCCACTTCGGTCAGACCCGCCCCCAACTCATCGTGCAGATCACGCGCCACCCGGGTGCGCTCCAATTCGACGGCGTGGTTCTGCTCCACCAACTGGCGTTGCTCGATCTCCTGCTTGAGTTGGACCGTACGCTGTTCGACCTTGCGGCGCAACAAAGCCACCCAGATAAAGGTGGCGCTCAAAACTCCCGACAACGCCACGAGCACGATGATCGCGCGCCGGATGGTCCACCACGACGGGCGTTGCAGGACAACGATGTCTGCCGCACGGTTGAGCAGCAGTTCAAAGGGGGCGATATGCGGGCCCACATGATCTTCATCGCCATAGGTGCTGGCATAAACACCGGTCAATTGCAAACGACTGCCAGCCAGCAGCGGAACGAACGCTTCGGGAACAGATTTCAGCCGGGCTACAAAATGTTGAGAACCACTTTGCAATTCCAATACGCGCTCGCCCTGATGAATGGTGTCACTGATCAACAAGGCTTTGACCTCAATCAAGGTGACATCGAGTTCGCGGGCCAGCAATTGATCCGGTGAAATCAGAACCGGCCCCGGCAGTTCAGCCTGCCCTGTTTTCCGGATTTGTGCCGCCTGTAATATGGGCGAAGGACCGTCCAGTTTGGGAAAACCGACCGCTTCGATCAAATCACCAACCTTGAAGGATGAGTCCTGGGTCAAAACCCGAAAACCAGTCTTGCGGTCCAATACAAAATAGGCCCCGGCAGTCGCATAGATGATTTGACCGGCCAGCTTGGTTCTTTGGAGGGCCACGGCACGGGCGTTAAATCCCATCAGATCTGAAGTCGTTCGGATCGGCAACTGAAACGGGTCGCGCGGCGCCGGATCTTCCATTTCCACCAGTGCCGGATAGACGTAGGTTTTTCCAGAAACAACCTGCCGGGTTTGCACATCCACCATCGGCGCGAAACAGCCGCGGATGCGCACCACACTGCCGACCAGGGAGCCGCTACTCGTCAACGTCTTTGGCAACTCCGGCAAGGGCCGATCATTATTTCCCATCACGCCTACGGTGCCATCGGCGGTGAGCAAATCCATCTCATTACTGGAAACCGAAGTGATGACACCATGCAACTCGCCATATTCGGCATCAATGTTCCCGTTGATCAATTGATCCCGGGTTGGCCGGATTGGTTCCGGCATCGGAGCATACCCCAAAAACGTGGCGAGCTTGGCGACAATGACCGGTGAAAAATCGCCAGCATCGGTGGCTCCGGCTATTTCCCAAGATTCACCCACCCCCGGACGCTGCTGCCAATACCCATTCCCAGAGCTGATGAAGACTCCACCACTCGCATCCTGCAACACCACCGCCGTCAAACTCGAATAGATCACAACCCCATGGATCTTTGCCGGAATATGCTTCCGCGCCTCCGTTGGTTTTAAACGCCGTACCTGCGCTGCGGTCAGCAAAAGCATGTCCGATGACTTGCCCGAAGTTTCTTCCGCCGAATCCTGAATCTTGACCTGGGCCAAACCCGGCACAAACACCCCGATCAATCTGCGATCGCCAGAATTATTTGAAAATTCACATACCCCCTGCACCTGAATCCAGGCATGCAGCAGGTTGGTGGAAAATAATCCCAAACCTTCAACGACGGTGACCGGCACATGATTGCCCGCAACGAGCAATTCAAGGTTCAGGCTGCGTTGCTGCTCGCTGACAAAGGTCACTTCCCCCTCCATTTGTACCCAATGACTGCTGCCGTGGTCCGCCAAGGCGGCTTCAAGATTTTCGGGAGCAGGCAGGGAAGTTTCCGCCGGTCCGATAACCTTGCAAGCCACTGAGGGTTCACCCACATAGAGACGACTGCCGTCGTCCGATTTTAAAAAGAACGTATAACGACCAGGACGATCAACCTGAATCTGGCCGCTGAAGGCCAGGCCGCAGTATTCATCACGCGTGCGATAAGTCGTGCTGAAATTAGTGGCCACGCCGGCAGCCTTGGGCTTGAGCCAGGAAAAATCCGGCTGTTCCCGCCAGCCAACACCTTCGTATGCCTGATAACGCAGGCCTTGCATCTGATCATCCTGCGGAGTTTGGTCGTCCGATTGATGCGATAAAACTGCTCCGGGAACTTTTATTCTCGGCATTTCCGGACCGGCATAATCCAAATTCAAATCAAATTCAGCGGGGCCGTTAAACCAATCCAAGCGAATCGGATTTATGCCGGCTTTTAAAAAAACGCTGTTGGTCGCTTCGGTGAGCGAATGCAGGCCACTGTTATCCACCGTCGGAATTGACTCCAAGCCGACACCAAAACGGTTCTGGGAAACAATGGCAGGGGCCATTTCAACGACTATTTTTTTACCCACGGTGATGGTTGAATCTACTTGAGGTAATTGGAGCAAGACGGTGCCGGATGAATCTTGTAACGCGACGACACCCGTTTCCGGCACGACCGCCCGGACAATTCCTTCCAGCCGGCCGGCCAACATTTTCCGGGGCGGGCCAGTTAAATTGGCCTGCAATTCAGCGATGGGCCACAGGTTTAAATTGGTTGCCCCTTGGGACATAGCCATCAAGGGCAGCCCCATCCAGACCAGGGCGCACAGCAGCCGGCACTTGATCAACCAAGCGAAATGGCATGGAAAAATAAATCGCATGAATCTCAGTTCAAGCAGACACGGATCGCCGCTTTGCCAGCGTCTACGTTGCCCAAAGGTCGAAATGGATGATATTTGAAATTAATTAAACCAACCAGCAAAGTCCATCGGCATTAAAAAACTTGGCGCTGATGAGGTCTCTCAGTCCAGGCCAGTTAAGAGCGTGAAAAAAATAGACCTGCCACTCAACCGTCCTCATCCTCATCGGCGTTCTCGTCCTCGAATTTTCATAAGCAAGCGAGGGCGAGGACGACGATGAGGATGAGCCGGATATCAAAACTGATTGTTCACATATGTTCTCAGGGAACTTTTACCCGATAAAATTTTTGCAAACCCGTGGTGACCAGTGAATAAGGCGAGCTGGCGGCAAAATTGGTGAACCACGGCCCGGCGATATTCGTAGCCTCCAGCAAAAGTCCTTGTGGCCAGGCAAGGTGCGATCCACTCCCCGAGCCGGCCAGCAACGTCAAACTGGCAACGGTGGCAGTGCCAAATACCTGAAGTTCACGGATGAGGGTTCCCCCCGAACCACCCTGTACTCCGCCCGGATTTGAGAAAACAAGTTGAATCCCCGTCACCCGACTGGCCATCGTACCAGTGGCTGGGTTGGTCAACGTCTGCCAAATCGCGTTGTTGCCATTGTTCAAACTGGCGGTGTTGGTGGCGGCATTGAAAGTTCCATAATCTTGATAGGAGCCGCCACCGATGGAAAACAACAATTGGAAATTCTGATTGGCCAGATTGGAATCAGACCAGCCCGTGATGGCCTGAACGCTCTTTATATTGTATCCGCTCGAAGAACCGCCACTGGTGGCATTCGTATTCAAGTTGAACGTAAGCGTTACCGGCAGATTGCCGCCGGTCGGGTCGGCATTGCCATAATAGGTCAAGTCACTGTTGGCAGCGGCACTGGCATCGTTCAAGCCGGCCGTGGCGAATGAACCCGGTATGGAAGGGCCATGACTGGCAGAAACGCTGCTGAACGATGACGCTCCAGAGCTGGCGAGGTTGCCGCCAATTGCACCATCAAACGCAGTTGAACTCGCGGCATACCGGGCCACGGAAACCACCGTGGCAACATTGGTCAAAGATATCGCACTGGAAGCCGGCCCAAAAATTGTGATTTGGTCATATCCGCAATATCCATTCTCGGAAGCAGGCGATGTGAAATCAAATTTTACCGCCGCAACATTGGTGGCCAATGGTGCGTTCGCCGCCAAAAGTGAAACCCGCTCAGCCGATTGGATGCCTCCGCCAATGTTTGGATTATTGTTAACCACGGCCAGCGGGATAAATGTAGTCGGCGACACAACCGTTGAGTAAAAGACGGTGTAAGCTTGTTGATCGCGCCCATTGTCCGCCCACCCGCCATAAACTGTGATGTTGGTGATATCATAACCATAGGTCGCCCCCGACAAGGTGTAGATAACGGTGGCTCCGGCACCGCCCCCATTGCCACACGTCACATAGTTGGTGCTGCTGGTGTTGCCATTGGAGCCAGGAATTTTAGTCAATGCCCCGTTATCACCGGTCGTCAAACTATTGACCGTTCGTCCTGGCGCTTCGAGACTGAAATTTCCGGTGGCCGTGCTTGGGATCTGCCCGGCAATCAAACTTCGATTGGTGACCACAACCCAACCGGGAGTGAATGTACCCAGGCCACGACCGGTCTCAGCCGCAATGGCCGCAATCAGGTTTCCGACCGGCGCAGGTTTAGCGGATACGACCAACGAACCAGGCGCACTACTCGCAACGCCGAGTTCATTGGAAGCGACGACAAAGTACGCCGCCGAATCGCTCAATTGAAGATTGGCCAAGGCCAATGAACTATTGGTTGCTCCCGCTACGATATTAGTCACTCCATTCACCACCTTTTGCCATTGATAACTTACGGATTGATTGCTGGTGAAGCTGGCTTTGAAGATGGTTGACTCGCCGATAAACGCATTGGCCGTGGCGGGTTCGGTGTCAACCATCACGGCGGGTGGTAAAATAGTGAAGTAATATGGCTGCAATCCGCCAAGCCAGGTTTGCGCCATCCGATCATAGACGGCGGGTTGAGGATGATTGATCCCGTTGGCAAACAGTGAGGCATCAATATTGGTGGTGCCCGGCAGACAAAGGTTGGTGTATTGATTCACCGTGCTGACTAAATAACCTTCACCGGCAAAATAAGGGATCAGCACGTTTGCGATATAGTTATTATATCTCACGATCGCTTCGGTATAGCTGCTGTAAGGTGTGATTTGCGCCACAATCAAACGCGTATGCGGGCTGAGACTCACTGCGTTGGCAACGATATTGCTCAAATTGGATTCAGCCATGGTGGGTTCACCCGTGCTGCCGTTGCCAATGTCATTGATGCCAATCTGCAACAAGATGATATCAGGACGGTCATTGGTGATCCAACCCGCAAGGTGTGACAGCACAAAAGCCGTGCCTTGCCCGCCATATCCTTCATGGTGATCCTGATTGACCACGCGCAAATCCAGATTCGGAAGATTCGTCACTGTTCCAGAAGCCCCATTCCACGGCTCCGGTGAGGAACCGACGTATTGAAACGGCACGTTGCCGTTGGTCAGGCGGGTATATAGTCCGCTGCGATAACCAAAGTCAAAAGGCACGGTCCAGTTTGGATTGTCCGTGTATCCGGCGGTGATCGAATCGCCCATCGGACAAATCCGCAACGGTGGAGGCGCGATGATCGGATCAAAAAAAGGCAGCGCAGCATGGTAGATGGTTTGATGTCCTTGCGTCGTGGGATGCTGCCCGTCCCCGGTCGGATAAGAAATCGCACCCAAATCAACCAGAAAGATATTGGTATCCAGACTGGAACTGGCATAGCTGTTGAATGCCGTTGTCACCTGCGCGCGGGCGGTGCCAGCGGCAGGAATCATCACAATGACTTTGGTGGCCAGATTGATACGGCTGCGCAATTTATAAAGTGCATTGGTGACATCAAAGGCTGCGGGCGCACCATTTTCACCCAAATTGATCAATACCACATCCGGTATCGGATTGAGTTTTCCGCCATTGAGCCGGCTGATGGTCGAGGTCTTCTGGTCAATCAACGTGGCCAGCGCCGGGACATCCGCCAGGCCCCCGCCCCAATCATAGCCTCCATAAGCCAGCCGCGTTTCCCGATAACCATAATGCTGCGCCAGCAAATAACCATAACTTGCCCGACCATCTTCCGATGCCGCCCACAAGTCGTCCGGTGGCCGGCCCTGCCCGGCAGCGTATAACGCTTCGTCTCCTGACATGATAGAATCACCGATGTTGAGCCAGACTTTGTCCGGCAGGACCACGGAAAAAGTCGAGCCACCAGTGTCCACGGTAAAGCCAGTAACCTTCACCGAGTTCACCGGCACATCACCGTCATAGCGGTCTTCGAGCGGCGACATGCCTTTGATATAAAAATCAACGATGGGATTCGTCACCCCGACAGCCAGCGCGATTGAGGTTTCACCCGCCAGCAACTGATGACTCTGAAGCGGACCCCCATTAACCGTCCAAGCGATGATGGGATAACGCGATGCCACCGCTCCGCTCAATTGGGAATTGTCCACCAACAACGTGACATTATGTGTCCCCCTGAATCCCAGGGTGAACGAGGCACCGCAGATCGTGGAATTGACTGCATCTGACTTCGTCGCCCAGTCATTCAAGGTGAGCGAGTTCAAAAAATTCGTGTCGGTCACGGGAATCACCGAACTGGCCAACAAGGTTGATGAAAGTCCCATCAGGAACAGTAGCAGCACGAAGTTCTGGCGCATATTTATCATCATTTTTATGAAAGTGAACGGCATTGAGTTCGGGATCTCAATGCCGTTCAAATGGGCAACCAATGGCAAAACCATCTGGTTTTACCGGTAGATTTTGCATTTTGGTTGTGATTATTGGTCTAAATATCCAGAGTCTTTACCTTTTAAAAACGCGGATCAACCTACATCTATTCGATTTAGATGATCCGTAACAGCCCCCCAATCGGGTGGTTCTAAACTCACCAATTTATGGGAGGCTTAACCAGACGCAGCCAACACAAGGTTAAGCACCCGGCGGGCACTCAGGCAGTATCTCAAGTGACAAACTATAGTCGGTGTAGCCAACCTGCCGCCAAAATGCGACCGTCCTTGCGTTGGCGACCAGGACTTCCACCGTCAATCGTTTGTTTTTTGGCCAGAGATGTGTGCGTAAAATCTCAACCGCCCGCCGGCCAATCCCCTGCCGGCGACGATGGCGGACAACGAACAGCTGCCGCAAATAAATCTCTTCCGGTTGCTCTCGAAACAACGCGTAGGCAACCTGCTCGCCGCCATCTTCATAGATCACGGCCCGATATTCGCCAGCCAACCAGCCGCGCATTCGTTGCTCCAACTCCGGAATGGTCATCTGGTTGCGATGTCCCTCATCATGGATCAACTGATGATTCAGTTCCGCGAGCCACGGGCAGTCGTTCAAGGTTGCGGCGCGAAATGTCATAAACACATTGAGTGCAAGTGATTGGAAACTGAGCCAGAGGCGGACAAAACGCAAGCGGCGAAAACGGGAATACAAGACAGTCAGAAAAAGCTGAACGGCTGCGCTCCGCAAAAGCGGGACACAGCCGTTCACAAATAGCCGCCAAACTTATTCTTCCTAATGCGAAGATTGCCGACGCATCCGCCATCCCAACACCCAGAATCCCGTACCGCCAAGGCCCGCTAAAACCATCGTACCCGGCTCAGGAACGGGTGCGACGTTGAACGGTGAAACATCCAGCATCGTGCTGGACAAGGAATTATGTTGGCCGGTGGCGGAAGCCCAGTACTTTACCACCGGCAGCAGACTTAAATGAACTCGTTGATCAAGTTCTCCAAAAATTCCTGGCGACCGCTGACATTGGCATCGGCTTCACCTTTTTTGAGCATATAGGCTTCCAGTTCCTTGAAACCGACTTTGCCCGCCTCGATCCTGGCACCGATTCCGGTATCCCATGACGCGTAGCGATTTTTTACAAACTCGCATAAACGTCCGTCCTTGCGAATTGCCGCCGCAATCTTTAGGCCGCGGGCAAACGCGTCCATGCCCCCGATATGTGCATAGAACAAATCCACCGGTTCAAAACTTTCGCGGCGCACTTTCGCATCAAAATTCACGCCGCCAGTCTTGAAGCCGCCGTATTTCAATACGCTCAACATCGTGTAGGCCGTCAGATAAATGTTCGTCGGAAACTGGTCCGTGTCCCAGCCGAGCAATTCGTCGCCTGTGTTCGCATCAATGGAACCCAGCGCACCCGCCGCGCCAGCCACTTCCAATTCGTGCTGCATCGTGTGGCCCGCAAGCGTCGCGTGATTCGTTTCGATATTCAGCTTAAAGTGTGGCAACAGACCGTACTCGCGTAAAAAGTTTAAGCACGCCGCAGCATCGGAATCATATTGGTGTTTGGTCGGTTCTTTTGGTTTCGGCTCGATATAGAACTGGCCTTTGAACCCGATCTTTTTCTTGTAAGCCACCGCCATATGCAATAGCGCGGCCAGATGTTCCTGCTCGCGCTTCATGTCAGTGTTGAGCAGGGTCATATAACCTTCGCGTCCGCCCCAGAAAGTATAGCCTTCGCCGCCGAGTTCGTGCGTCACTTCCATCGCCTTCTTCACCTGCGAGGCGACGTAAGCGAAAACGTCCGCATTACAACTCGTGCTGGCACCGTGGACATAGCGGGGATGCGAGAAGGCATTGGCCGTACCCCAGAGCAATTTGATGCCGGTCCGTTTCTGTTCGGCTTTCAACACCTTGGCGACGGCGTCAAAGATCTGGTTGGTTTCCTTGAGATTTTTCCCTTCCGGCGCGACATCACGGTCGTGCCAGCAGTAATACGGCGCACCCAATTTCTCGATGAATTCAAACGCAACGCGCACGCGGTTCTGTGCGTTTTTCACACTGTTGCTGCCATCATCCCACGGACGTTGCATCGTGCCGGGACCGAACGGATCGCTGCCCGTGCCACGAAAGGTGTGCCAGTAAACCACCGCGAAACGCAGGTGATCCCGCATCGTCCGGCCTTCAATCACTTCATCAGGATTATAATGCTTGAACGCGAGCGGATTTTTCGACTGGGCGCCTTCATAGGCGATTCGGGGGATATTTGGAAACGCTGATTTCATAGATGTGTTTTGGCAGATGCCATGGTGTTTAACCAACAAATTATTTTTGTTCGAGAAAAATTGAAAGGAAATAGACAGCGCATGCGCGCATTTGGCACCGGAACCCCCCAGCCGATGGCACGAAATACGTCGTGAGCTTCAAGGCTGTAACCGGCAAAAAACTGTACCGGCAAAAAAAAATCCGGGTTTGCACCCGGATCTTGAAACTCATCAACAGCCAAAAAGCCAATCGGTTTTCGTTGATCAAACCTTGATCATCACCAGACCTTGATCAATACAGCGCCATGACGCGGAACGGTGGCAGTGTAACTGTTTTTGAATTTGCCCAAATCTTTTTGCCGCCACAGGTCGCGCACGTGCAATTTGCCTTTGAGCTTGAGGTCAGACCAATTCACCGTGACCTGGGTTTCTGATTCGCCGAGGTTGAAGAGGCCGACGGCTTTGGAACCGTCCGCCAGGTCTTTGGCATAAACCCGCGCATCGCCCTGGGTGGCAACCGTCATGGCCGCTTTGCCAAGTGGGTCCTGGTCAACGGCGAGAACCTCATCGTTCTCCAGCAAATTGAGCGTGAACGGATCCAGTTGCGTCATGTCACAACCGATCAACAACGGCGCGGACAACAGGCACCAGAGGCTGATATGCGTGTATTGCTCGTTTGGCGTCAAGCGGGTCGGGTGCAAATGTCCCCAACCGACCTTGCCGACAATGAGCATGTCCGGATCATTCCAATTGCCCGGCTTGGAATAAGGCGCGGCCGGATCCTGTTTGAATCCGATCCCCGACAGACTGCGCCAACTATCGTTGATGTCGCCCGTGGTGCGCCAGGAGTTGCCGCGCACCAATCCGCCCCATTGCCACACATCAAATTCACCGTATTGGCACAGGCTGAAAACGATATCACGCGGTTGTTGCCGCAGGAAATCACCCATCAGACGATACGGTTGTTCCGCCACGTCTATATCCGTGCCGCAAGCAGGCATCACGTCATGATAAGAACACAGATCATATTTGAGATAATCAAAGCCCCAAGCCGCGTATTGCGCGGCATCTTGTTTTTCGTGTTCCCAACTGCCCGTGCAACCACCGCAAGTCCACGGTCCGGGCGAAGAATACAAGCCAGCTTTCAAGCCCAGCGAATGGATGTAATCCGCCATGCCTTTCATGTCCGGAAAACGTGCGTTCGGCACGACGTTGCCCTGATCGTCGCGGAACTTGCCCTGCAGTGTCGGGTCTTTGGAATCTTTATGGTTTTGCCAGAAATCGTCCACGTTGACATAAGTCCAGCCGTGGTTGATCAATCCGCTGCTCACCATCGCATCGGCTGCCGCCTTGACGTCGGCTTCCGTCACTGCGCCGGCAAAACAATTCCAACTGTTCCACCCCATCGGCGGTGTCAGCGCAATCTGGTCGCCGACGACAATCGTAAATTTCCGTTTCGCCGACCCCCGCGCATTTTTTGCATGTAACGTGACAACATATTTACCGGCAATGGTCATGGTGCCGGTGATGCGGCCGGTCGCGGCATCCAGTTGCAAACCGGACGGCAGATCGCTGGCTGAAAAAGTCATCGGCCGGTCGCCGGTCGCCGCAATCGTAAACAAAAACGGCGAGCCGGGGCGGACACCGAAAATTTCCGCGCCATTAATGCGGGGTTTGGGTGAAGCCGCCGGCGTCAGGATGATAGCCGGTTCGCTGGGGGCGACGGGCACCGTTGGCCGGGCATCGCCGATCATTTCAAACTTCGCATCGGCCCAATCGGCATGGTCATAAGAAATACCGTCGCCAGCATCGCCAACTTCCAGCTTCAATGTTTTGACGCCGCCCAGATTGATCGTGAAATTTCTCGCCGCATCGCCCTGGTGCATCACTCCGCTCTGCCAGAGCACTTTGCCATCGCCCAACACCTTGAACTCGATGCTCGCCGCCGGATTCTTGACTTCGCCATCCACCCCAACACTAGCGGAGAAGGACTGCGCTGCCCGGTTCAGATCAAGGTACAAGGCGCTGATCGCGTGCGTGCCCAAGCCGTGCGCGAACGATTGGCCGGCGATGGTCAGGCCGTGACCATCCACTGATTGATTCTTATGCGCGTCACCCCAGTCCTGGGTCGTCTTGGAGATATCCAAATCATCGAGCCAGACCGTGGCGGCGCCGGCTTGCGTTGCCGCCAGGGCCAAACCACAGAATAAACCAGTGTAACGATGAGACAATTTCCGGCGCGAAAAAACCGCCGCCGCCATGCTTGAAATAGAGTGTGCCATGAGATTTGAGGATTTCCGCAAACGGAGGCACAATCAAGCCTCAATCACAATTTTTGATGGATAAATTT
>DASYEY010000223.1:0-11223 GCA_036498725.1 Verrucomicrobiia bacterium
GTAGTCATCCAAGCATGATTCAAGTATGGCCTGTCGCCCACATGGGCTGCCAATTACCCACCCAACACTTCGCGGTAAATCCGCAGATGTTCACGGGCGATGATGAGCGGATGATAGCGTTCGCGTATGGTCTGGGCCGCCTTTTGCGGCTGGGGAGAACCAGCTTGCTGCCAGTCCGCGATGGCCGCTTCCAGACGGGTGAAATCCTGTGCCGGAATTAATTCCGCTCCGTCCACTCCGGTGGCAATGTCCACCACGCCGCCGGTGGCCGCTCCAAAAAATTTCAGATTCCTTGACAGCGCTTCAGCCACTACAAGACCAAACGCTTCTTCGCTGGGAAAATGCACAAGGGCTGACGCGGCATTCATCGCGGCGATGAGTTGTGAAGTGGACAGGCTGCCGAGGCACCGCGCGTAACCAGCCTGTTCGCCTATAGCCAGTGCCCGCGCCAAAGCGGCCTGATAGGCCGTCGGGCCGTCTAGTTTGCCGGCAAATTGCCATTCCAGCTTGATTCCACGTTGATGCAGCCGGTGCGCCACGCCTAGCAGTTCCAATTGCCGTTTGTAAGGCATGGCACTTCCGACATTCAAAATTACTGGTTGCGCTTTCGTTTTAGAATCGGGCACCGGTGAGAAGAAATCCGGTCGCAATGCATTGGCCACTCGCCAGATTCGACGAGTGCGCGGAGATACTTGTAATTCCGTATAAGTGGAGTTACAAAAAACTCCGCTGGTGCGATGCAAGGCGAGCGTTTCCAGCCGGGCGGTCAACCAGTGAAAACTGCCGGGGCGGGCGTGGAAAAATTCCGCGATGGCTCTCATATTGCCGTGGATGGTGACAACATTCGGGAAGCCACTAAAAACCGCGCCCAAGGCGCAATAACGTTCTGTCCCCTGGCCATGCACGATGTCCGGCTGAATTTTCCGCAATTGCCGGCGGAGGGAACGGATGCAGCCGAAATAACCGCCGCGCAGCCAGCCCCATTTGCGCACGACTTCCGTGTGGTAAAAAATGTTTGGGCCGATTTTTTCCGGGACCTCGAGCGGTCGTTGCACACAGCAGACGACATGGATTTCGCAGTCGTTTGCCAACTGGGAAAATCCGTCCAGCAGCGCGGTCGGAGCCGTGCCGAAATGTGGGGCCGGGTCGCCATAGCTGCGAAACTCGTCCCGGTTGTCCGGCACGATGATGGCGATTTTGAGTTTTTTACCCATGAATGATTAAGGCTGGTGCTATTTGCTATTTTGATGGCAAAAATAAGTTCAACGGAGTTTGTTCGTTGCAAGTCATTTCATCCAACGTTTTAACTTTCTCCGGCCCCATTGCATCCAGTTTTGGCTCGCTCTCTCAAAGGCGGCGTAATCATATTTTCGCCCTAAACAATTCAAATCGGCGGTCTTGGGAATCCAACCGTTAGTGTATTGAGTTCCTTCGCGCAGCCAGTGGCGTTCAATGAGCCGCACCCGGTCGGGGTAATGGTTTTTCACGTAGTGACCGTAAGTCTCATATTCACTGAATAGATTGTCTCCTTGGTCCGGCAATCCTCGCATGATGCTCCACGCCCAGTTTTGGCCGTCACCACGTCTTTCGATTTGCGACAACATTTCCCTGGCGACAGACTTTTGCACGATTATATGTTGCGCGATGAATGAACATTCCCGCCGGGCCGGCTCCTGCAACAACCGCTCGTAAGTCTCAAAATAAGGCGAGTGATACTCTTGCGCCCGAGTCAGCAGCATTTGGCCTTGCGGGTCAAAAAATTGCATCGGTCGCAGCGGCACGGTGTCCGCATCCCAAATGAGATAGTAGTCCTCATCCGGTTTTTCAAAGGCATACTGTAGTTTCAGGAATTGTTGGAAATACCAACCGGCCGCCTGGGGGAAATGAGGCCGGAGAATTTTCTTCAATTCGGCAATCGTCATTCCGGGCAAAAATTCATCTTCGGAAACAACCGTGGCCCGTCCGCCCAACCGGGCGGCAATCGTGCGGCAATCAGTTGCTGGCGCAATGACGCAGAGAGATTTCAGCGGCACGTTTTCCGCCAGTTTTTGGGCGGTGATTTGCAGCACCGACAGATCGCGCGCCCGGCAGGTGGTCACCACCGACAGCCGTTGGTCGGAACCAAGGCGGCCTGAACTGAAGCCAGCGTTCATTTGTAACCGTCAGACAGGCGGCGGGAGAATTTTTTCGGCAACAGGCGCAGGGCAAATCCACACACCGAGGAAGGCAAATACGTGGCGGCAATTTCCACCGGTCGGCACATTTGCCGAAACAGATGTCGTTTCGCGGCACGCAGGCTGGCGGCGGAAGGCTGGGCGGCCGTTTTCCTCGCATGGAACAGGCCGTTTTCGCTGACGTCGTGGAGCGTGGATTCCCAGTTGTCGAGCCGGGCGACGAACGGCACCAGCCAGCGGCCCTTGCGCAACTTGGCGTCATGACTCATCAACTGTCCGCCCACGGGGATCAACGGGTCCAGTAGGTCAAATTCCTCGATCTGTTCGCGTGGATTGTTGCCGCCGTCCAGAAAGCAAAAGTCAACGGTCGCGTTGGCAGGCTGCTCCTGTTTCCATTGCTTGAGCACCGTCTGTGAAAAGCCAAACAGCGGCGTGAACCGTTGCGCCTCCACCGGGGCCGCCGCGCGGATGCTGGTGATCATCCGTTCGTAGATGGAACGATCCACCTCGATGCCCCACAGGTGGCCGGTGCCGTTCTGTTCCAGCGCCCGGAGAATGTGCAACGTGCTGCCACCACCCAGCCAGGTGCCGACTTCAACGGCGACGGCCGGCTTTTTTGCGGCCCCCAGAACGGCTTCGGTGATCAGCCGGCGTTCGGCGGCATTTAACTGGCCTTCAATTTCCATGTAATGTTTAGTGTTGGTTTTACTTCTTGGTTTGCAGCTTTTTGCAAAATTAGACATCTGTCACCCGGCTGGCAAGTTTCAACACTTCCACTGGCTGTTGTCATGGCTCCGGTTGTTTCCCAAAACATGTGTGCAGTGCTCGCCGCATCCGGCTGGCGTCAAATTCCTCCCGGGCGCAGCGCCGCAAATTTTCCCGGTATTTCCGGCGCGGATCAGGTTCAGTGAGGGCGACCAGCAGTTGTTCCGCCAAAGCATTTATACTTGTTGTCGTGGAGGAATGGCCCACGTCATAAACCGTGGCGGTTTTCACCACGGTGCATTCGGGATGCCCCAGCGTAATGACCGGCAGGCCCGCCGCCAAATAACTGGTGAACTTGGCCGGAATGCTAAACCGGTTGTAACGCGGGTCATCATCCGCCAATGCCATTGGCGAAAATCCCCAGGTGCATTGTTTTAACGCCTCGGATAACTGCGGTTGTGGCAGGTTGCCATGTTCCGTCATCCACGAGGCGTCAAACCAAGGGTGGCTTCGATATGAATGGTCGCCGAAAAATTCCAGCGACAAGGGCTTGGGTAGCTGATGCCGGATTTTTCCCAATGCAGTGACAAACAACGCAAACTCTGGCTCAACGATGATCGTTCCGGCGTAGGCAATGCGAATCCAACCGTTGTCTGCCGGTGGCACCACTGCGTCCAAATGCCGAAAATCCGCCGGCTCTAGTCCAGCCCGGATTACAATCCCCGCCGCCCCGGTTCGCGCCGCCAGGTCATCCGTCATCTGCCGGGTGATGCCATCGCGCGTGCTGGCGCGGGCATATAATTGATCGCCCAACGCGGAGAAACGGCGGCTTCGTGGTTCGCCAAAGCCGTCAATCACCCGCTGGACATCGGCGTAATCGTGGATGGAAACATGAAATGGAATACCGGCTCCCGGCAAAACCCGCGCCAGCGGCGGAATGCTCCAGCAATGGGAAATTACCCAGACGACATCCGGCCGGAAGGCGGCCAGCGTTTTTTGAAAATGGCGTGCCGCCCAAGGCCCCCAGAAATTTTCCAACAACCAGCATTTTTGCCGCCGGACGCGCCGATGCGGATAGAATTTTGTGGGAATCAATGCGACCGCATGGCCTGCTGTTTTTTGACCAAAGTGCCGGCCGTTATCGGGGCGGCAACTCCACCAAAACAACTTTTCCACCGGCCAGCCCTGCAACATCTGCCGCACAATGGCCCCGCCGCCACCCGGCATGTTGGGCGGAAACTCGGTGGCAACCAATAATTTGGGGAAATCTGCCATGTTCTAGTTTCGACTAATTCCGCATTTCGCAGTTGGTAACCGTAGCTGCAACACCCCGTCGCCAGTGGCCAGTTCGCGCTGAAACCGGCGGCTGAAAAAATGAACGGCAAGCCTGTGCCGAGGCGGCGCGGTTGCCTTGCGGCGACGCGACATCGCAGCCACGCTGGTGGCGGTCGCTTCGGAGTGCAACTTTATGTCTCATTTCCATTTCGGAGTTCGGATTAATTCCACTGTCAGGAATGAGATGGCTTATTTTGCCAATAGCCCACTCGTTTCAATTCAGTTTGCGCCCGCATCCGTCCCTTTTCCATGGCCAGACGAATCCGTCGCTCCACGCGGCCCTTGCCTGAAACGATGAGAAAAAGGTGCAAAAGAAAAAGCCGCAGTATGCCCGCTTGAATCTTTCCGGGAAAGGGATCGGGTTTGCCATGAATGGCGTTTAGCATCACGCCGGCGTGGCCAAAACCTTCATAAATGCCTGCAAAATAATCCACCGTCAGCCGCGCGGCGGGGATAAGATGAGTCAATTCCAATTCGGGAAATCGTCCGGTGCCCAGACCCAGTTCGAATCCGCACAATGCCATATCAGTGTCTCCGCCACCATTGAGTTGCTTGCCACAGCGATCCAACGTCTTTCGCCTCGGATCGTTCATGGCCAGATTACGGTAGTGCCAAGCCTGCTGCCGGCGCAAAACCAAACCGGCTCCCATGGGACAGGCATCAGTTGTCATTGTATGTTTACCCCAAAGCGATGCGGTCAGTTTTTCAACGACAAGTCCGACCAGCCAAGGCTTTAATTCCGGCGGCGGTTTTGCTTCAAATTCAGCAATACTACTACCACTCCACGCTCCTAGCCACGCGTAGTCAGCCGCGATTTTACAGGCGGTTTCCAGATAATCTGATCGCAGCACATTGTCATCATCCACAAACACCAACAAATCACCTTTGGATTCAGCGATGCCCCGCAGTCGCGCCGGAGTGAGGCCAAGGGTTTCCTCGCGGACATGCCGCGCTTGCGGATGCCATGTCAGATCCCAAATCGCCGCAAGCGGTGGGGCGGATGCGTTATCTACCAGCAGCAGTTCCCAATTCTCTTTGGACAGGGTTTGTGTTTTGAGCGCCTCCAGCACACGACGTAAATAGTTTTTGCGCGGGTTGCGGGTGCAAATAATGACAGAAATAACGGGCATGGTCGCGACTGATAAGATAATCAAACTGGGATGGTTTCTCAATGGGAATTACGCGCGCGTTCGTGGTTTTTGAGGTGCAAGTCTGGCGCTAATCTTATTTTAAGCAAAACAGCCTGGCTCATCAATGGCGGCTTATTTTCAATTGGCTCGAAAAGCAAGACTTGGCTACCTTCAGCGGAATCGCATGAAACAATTTATCCAAAAAATATTGGGCAAAACCGGTTTTCAAATCCGCCGCACCAGCACGCTGCAAGGTCATAATCCGGGTTCAATCACCCGCCCAATCGGCAGGCTGGATTTGTTTCTCGAGGATATTCGTGCCCGTGGATTCATGCCGCGCGGCATCATTGATGTTGGAGCCAACCGGGGCGAATGGACACGGCTGGCGTTGTCCATTTTTCCCAATGCACCAGTCATTATGATTGAACCGCAGGATGAAATCGAGGTATGCCTGTCTCAACTCACATAGGTTATGCTTGATTGCCATTTTATCAAAGCTGGTGCCGGCCGCGAACCGGGGGAGTTGGTGCAGACGATCTGGGAAGACCATGCCGGTTCATCCTTCCTTCCACCCGCAAATGCCGAGTTGGAGCGGGCTGGCAAGCAACGCCAAACTAAGATCGTGAAATTAGATCAGTTGCTGGCCGAGGATTACCCTAAATTCATCCCGGATTTGGTGAAACTGGACATTCAGGGTTTTGAACTGGAAGCGCTGTCCGGGGCTGAAACTTTGTTTGGCCGGACCGAGCTGTTTATTCTGGAAGTCTCCCTGTTTCCATTCATGCCAGGCACGCCGATGGCGCGCGAAGTGATCTCCTTCATGGCGGCCCGCCACTATGAATTGTATGACATTCCCGGTTTTGCCCGGCGGCCGCATGATGGCGCTTTGGGACAATTGGATTTGGCCTTTGTCAAAGCCGACGGGCAGTTCCGCAAGGTGACGGAGTGGTGAACATTCAAAAAAATTGCCGGAATGATTGGCTCATTCCGGCTGTCTGCATTTGGCTCCCAACTTTTTAGATGAAGCGCAAAGGCATCGGCGGTTAAGTTCAATCGCTTTTCTTTGTGCGCTTTGCGTTCTCTCGTGGCTGTTTGAACTGCGGCGGAAGTTAGGATGAATTCGCCGGCGGCAGAATCCAATTTTCAGACAAGTGGCTATCCATTCAGCGCTAAAATCAAGACAAGGCGAAGCTGGATTTTATTTGGGAGTGGAAAAGGGATGGAATCCCGGTTCGGCAAGCACGGATTTTACGGCTTCAAAAACCGTCGGCACCTCCAGTTCTTTCAGGCAACGGTTTTTGTTTAAGTGAACTTTCTCCAAGTCTTCCTTAACAGGGCCATTAACGGACACCGAAAATACCAGAAAAACGGCAGCCGGCCTTGCGCGACAAACTGCATATTTTCAGAAAATTGTGCTTCAGCAATCAGGCGATTAATGGCGGGATGAATAACTGCTGGAAGTCTTGATTCCCGCCCAGCCGCTTCCGGATTGCGCCGGGCGATAAATATATTCTGCCGATACCATGGCTCAATCCGCTCATCATCCCAAATCCGCCAACGAACCTCATCCGTGCAGACATAGCCACGATCATTGAACAACTTTTGCCAATAGGCTGGCCACTGGCAGTTCACATGATGTTGTCCGGGCTGGCCGGGACACGCTGCACTAAAAATCACACAATCGGTATGAGAGGTGAGGGCGTCAATCAAAACCACTGCGGACGATTCAGGCAAATGTTCAGCCACCTCGAGACACAGTGCCGCTTCAAACCGGCGGTTCAAGTTCCATGGTTGAGTGAAATCCTGCTGCCGAAACAGCGTTGGCGGAATCAGCAACTGCTCTGACGGTATGGCCACACCATCCACGCCAAAGACATCACTGATTCCAGAATTTAGAGCCGTCTTGAGCCAAAAGCCCACGCCACAACCAACGTCCAACAGACTTTTTGCGTTGGTAATTTCAAGAATTACTGGCAAAGCGATTTGCGGGCCTTCCAGTGTGTGTATGTTGCAGGAATGGTTGAAAACTATTTTAGACATGGGATTCTATTTGCCAGCTTGCGTGCGTCATGATGCTTGGAAACCATTTGAACCGACAAGCCCAAACTGGATATTAGCGCAGTTTGTGTGACGGTGCGTGATCATCTCTTAATGCGACACGAAAATTGTCGGTGACGGCATAATCGCTTGTTTTGCGATCATGGATTTGATGGCCTCAAAAACCGCGTGGACTTCCAACTCCTTCATGCAACGGATGTCGTATGGACATCCATTCTTCCAATGTTCAATCGGTGTTCTGTGCTGGCAGAACCGGCAGGGCACATTGCTGAACAACCCCACCGCAGGTGAATCCGGAGGCAGGCGCAGGCTTGGGTTGACCGCGCCAAACAAACCAATGACCGGCGTGCCGACCGCCCCGGCGATATGCACCGGGCCGGAATCAATCGAAACCAGCAATCGGCAACCGGCGACCAGTGCCACGAGTTCATCCGACTTGAGCCGATTTGCCAAAAAACGAACATTGCACAAATGCTCGTATTCATCTTCGCTACCGTGCGTCAGACCGAACTGCAAAATAGTGGCGTCGAATTCGGTATGGAACAAAGCCACCAACTGCTGCCATTTGGCGGCGCTCCATTCCCTGACCGGCCAGGTGTGGCCGCAGTTGATGCCAATGAGCAGACGCCCGGCGGCGACGTCGTCTGTCAGCCCATACTCGGCACAAACGGTCCTGATCAATTCCGGTGACGGGAACAAACGGGGCTGCCGGTCAGAACTTGGAATGGTTAGGTCGCACGAAGTCGCTAGATCGTCCACAAGATGAGATTGAGCACCGACATTGGGAAATCGTTCATCCGTTGTCGTTTGGGGAATATAAACTTTTTCCACGAGTCCAAAAAAATGTCCGGGATAATTCCAGGGCGTGCCGTAAAGCCAGGAAGCACCAAAGACACCATCCGTCGAGCGGGAAAGGTGAACCATTTTTTCATAGTTGGCGGACGTGACATAAACCAGCAGCCGGCCGGGATGGCGTTTACGGATTTCCCCGCACATGGGCAATGTGCAAACCACGTCACCCAGCGCGGCGAGACGGTAAAGAATCACGGCTTTTTTCCGGTGGCGCGCGCATTGAAAAACCAGCCAGAGGGGAAAATATAAAAAGTCAATTTGATCCCGGATTTTTTTCCGCAACGACTTCAGGAATGACCGCAGCGGAACGGGAAAAACACCTAGCAGGGATTGGCGGAAGGTGGTCACATTAGCCGACTTTCTTGACGATCAATTGTATTTGCGCCTGCGCATTGTGGTGCGAGCTGGTCTGGTCAATCGAATAATACGCGGTCAGGAAGCGGCGCAGCCCCGTCCTCCCATCAGGGCTGATGAATCGGTTTAATAACCCGCTGATTTTGGCCAGAAAGCGCACAAATAAATCTGGTTGCAGATTCCCAAATCCCATCAAAGAACGGTCATAGCTCCGATCTTCTAGCTGGAGACTGACGATTTGACCTCCAGGCAGACTTTGCGCCAGCTCCAGCACGTTGACGCTTTTGGGTGACCAGGATTTTGCCTTTGAGATGGTAAAGGTAGCCTTGTGATCGGGGTTGAAACGACTGGGAAAGACGCCCTGTTCATACAAATCCTCATCCGGCACCATCACAAACAGGTGCCCGCCGGATTTGACCAGCTTCCACCAGTCTAAAATCGTCGCCCTAGGGTCGTGCATGTGTTCAAGGCAATGCGAGGAATAAACAAAATCAAACTGCTCCTTGACAAACTGGCTGGCGACATTGGCGTCGCCGTCTTCCAGATCAAACCGGCGCGCATCCGGCGTCACCGGGTCGGGGCCGCAGCCGATGTCTATGCCTTTGCCGCGCGTCGCAGCTTGCTCAATTGGCCCCCAGTATGATTTGGCTTTGGTGGTTTCGTTCATGTGCGATTTTTTGAAAATATCCAGCGGTCTCAGCCGGCATTAATATGTATGCGCCTTGTCTTCGTTGATGGATCTTTCCGTATGGATAAACGCGGTTGCGATGTCGGCGTCGCTTGTCGGAAATACGGTGACATCATAATAGTAAATGGAGCTGCGTTTGCCGTCGGAATAACTGTGCAGATCCTTGATTAAATCCCGTTCAGCCAGTGTGGTTGAACACAACAATCTGCCGAAAGCATCATGAAAGACGATGCGCGAATAGCCCATATCAGCCAGCATGAAGATGGTGTCCAAGCCTGGCTCGCCAATCGCATCCATGTTTTCCCGGTTATACTCAAAGGTGATGACCGGCTGGACTCGCTTGATGAAATTCTTGGCCCCACGGAGAATGGCACAGTCAAACCCTTCCGTGTCAATTTTGAGCAACTTAATCAATGATGTATTGGGTTGAGTGGCAAGAAAGTCATCCAAGCTGATAATTTTCAATTTTTTGGATGCCCCAGTCTTCCCAGTCTGACTCGGAACGAGCGTGGTGTTCCAGCCGCTCTTCTCAACGCAAATGTCCATGGTTCCGGTCTGCTCTCCCAGAAACAGATTGTGGGCGGTTGCATTTTGAAATTGTTGCAGGTTCTGCTTAAGAAAGCCATAGGTGTAGTCGTCACCTTCGATGCAAAGAAGCGGAACATCCGCCGCCGACTTGATAATGCACGCGGTGTCGCCGACATTCGCCCCGATGTCCAACGCGGAAAATTGCGGGAATTTTTTCTTCAATAACAAGGCCAGCCTTCCCAAATGGCCGGAATAATTGGGATGCAATGTATAGTGCGTGGATATGGGGTTTATGCTTGGAACTTGAATGGCATAACGGCCAACCTGCGTGGTGATGATGGGATTTCCCCATCCCCATCTGGTTTTTTGAGTCCGACTGATGGCCAAGCCAAAATGAGCCAGTTGCTGATTGGCAAACATGCGGGCGCGATAAAAAAGTGACATGTTAAGACTGAATAGATTGTAGGTTTGCTTCCATTGCGTTCAGTTCAAAAAAAGTATGGGGAGTAAGCGGAGCCCAAATTTTATGGAGTTCTTTTTCAATGGACTGCCGGGAGGGAATAATTTCAATCTGGGTCGCCTCTAGGATGTGATCGGCACTACGGCCGGCAACCGCAATACCAAGCGCAAGATTATAGGTTCCCGGATTCAAACACAGATCGGGAACGGTGACTTTTATGACATAACGCCCGGGCAGCAGGTGGTCAATCGGAGATTCCTGAGTCGTTGTCACCCCAGCCAGCTCGGTTCCACCACTCGAAAGAATGGCAAATCCGATTTCAGGATTTTCGAGTTTTTTGGAAACGGAAAATTCCACGGAAAATTCCAAAGGAGTGCCGTATTCGTAACACCAGGCGGCACCGCTGCGGTTATGCAGACTGTTCAAGGAGAGCAATTGCGCGCTGCCGTTGCCTTCAAATCTTCGCGGCAATTTGGTCAGGTCAACTTTTGCCCTGGTTTGTTTGGCGTGTTCGGAATATGCCTTGATGACCTCGCGGGTTCCGCTGTGCATTTTCAACCCGCCCTGCACGAGATAAATACATTGGGAACATAAACGGATGATTGCCTCCATATTGTGGCTGACAAACAGCACCGTGCGGCCTTGTTTTTGGGAAACATCCTGCATTTTGCCGAGACACTTTTTCTGAAAGGCAGCGTCCCCCACCGCCAGCACTTCGTCCACGACCAGAATCTCCGGTTCCAGATGCGCGGCCACGGCAAAAGCCAGCCGCATATACATGCCGCTGGAATAGCGTTTCACCGGCGTATCCAGAAATTTTTCCACCTCGGCAAAGGCGACAATCTCGTCGAACTTGCTTTTAATCTCAGCTCGATGCATGCCCATGATGGCACCGTTCAGATAAATGTTTTCCCGGCCGGTCAGTTCCGGGTGAAAGCC
>DASYEY010000224.1:0-16393 GCA_036498725.1 Verrucomicrobiia bacterium
TTGTCAGGCCATGGTTGATAGTGAAGTTGATTGATTTACTGCTAATAAATTAGTTTTACTAATTCAAAGCTGAAACTTGCTTGCGGCTGGTGTCTGATTGCCACATAAATACGCGATGCTTTCACGCGTCTGTTCGGCGGCGGTCAATGGAATTGACGCTTTCGCCGTCGAAGTTGAAGTCAATTGTGGCTATGGCGAAACGTTTGTCGCCCTGGTCGGGCTGCCCGATGCCGCAGTGAAAGAATCCAAAGATCGCGTCGCCACGGCTCTCGCCAATTCCGGTTTCAAATTTCCGATGGGCAAGACCACCATCAATCTGGCGCCGGCGGATGTGCGCAAGGCCGGGCCGAGTTTTGATTTGCCGATTGCGCTGGGCATGCTGGCAGCCAGCGAGCAATTGGAGACGGATCAGTTGGATCATTTTGTGGTGGTCGGCGAAATGGCGTTGACCGGTGCCATCCGTCCGGTGAAAGGGGTTTTGCCCATCGCCTTGCACGCCAAGGCGGAAGGTAAAACCGGCATTCTGGTTCCAGCCGAGAACGCGGCGGAAGCAGCGGTCGTGAAGGGGCTTAACGTCATTCCCGTCCAAAATCTGCGCGAGGCGGCGCAATTTTTGGAAGGCGAAATTCGCATCGCACCAGCGAAAGTGGATCTGGAGAAGTTATTTCAATTCGCGGCAGGTGAAGAAAATGATTTTGCCGATGTGAAGGGGCAGGAGAACGTGAAACGCGCCTTGGAGATCGCGGCTGCCGGCGGACATAACGTGCTGCTCATCGGTCCGCCCGGTACCGGAAAATCCATGCTCGCCAAACGGCTCGCCACAATTTTGCCACCATTGACCTTGGACGAAGCGTTGGAAACGACCAAAATTCACAGCATTCTCGGCTTGCTCAAACCTGGGCAGGCACTGGTCACGCAACGTCCGTTTCGGGCGCCGCATCATACCGTGAGCGATGCGGGTTTGCTGGGCGGCAATATCAATCCGACCCCCGGCGAAATCTCGCTTGCGCACAATGGCGTTTTATTTCTCGACGAATTGCCGGAGTTCAAGCGCAACGTTCTGGAGACGATGCGCCAACCACTCGAAGAGGGGATCGTCACCATTTCCCGTGCCGCCGGGACGATGACATTTCCATCGCAATTTATGCTGGTCGCGGCGATGAACCCGACGCCCGACGGCAAGATGCCGGGCGAAAGCAAAAGTTCGCCGCGTGAGATTCAAAATTATCTGGGCCGGATTTCCGGGCCGTTGCTTGATCGCATTGATTTGCACGTGGAAGTGCCGGCGGTAAAATTTCGGGAGATGAGCCACGCCCAGCCGGGCGAAACCTCGACGCAAATTCGGGAACGCGTGGTCACCGCCCGCAAACTTCAAACGCAGCGCTTCGCTGGAAAACCCAAGGTGACCTGCAATGCGCGGATGGGCGTGCGCGAATTGAAATCATTTTGCGAACTGGACGAGCCGACGCGTGACCTGTTGAAACAGGCGATGACGGAATACAATCTGAGTGCCCGGGCCTATGATCGCATCTTGAAAGTCGCGCGGACTATCGCCGATCTGGCCGCTGCCGAGAAGATCACCATGGATCACGTTTCCGAAGCGATCCAATTTCGTGCGCTTGACCGGCAGTTGTGGGGATGAAGTGTGCTGGATCAATTTCCACGCCGTTAAAATTTCTTGGAAAATTCAAAGGATGATCCGGTCGGTTTCGTCTCAATCTTAAACATAACGCCGCATGGTCGAATCGGATGACGAACAACTCTGGATAATTCACAGCCGCAAGGGCGACCATGCCGCATTTGAAAAGCTGATCCGCACTCATCAAGCCATGATCCATGCGCTCACATTTCGTCTGACGGGCTCGACGGCTGATGCCCAGGATCTTGCGCAGGAAACCTTTGTGCGGGCGTATCAGCAGCTTGATTCGTTTCGGGGGACGGCAAAATTTTCCTCCTGGCTCTATCGCATCGCCGTCAATACCTGCCTGGATTGGCGTCGCCGGGAAAAACGCCGGGCGGAATTGCACGTCAGTTGGGCCACGAACGCCATCGTCGAAGCGGAGGCTGGCGCCCGTGACGACTTGGATGAGGCCAGCCGCGAGGTGCAGGCGGCGCTCATGAAACTGCCGGAAAAGCAACGCGCCGCGATCAGCTTGACGGCCTATGGCGGAAAAAACCACGCCGAAGCCGCAGAAATTCTCGATTGTTCCGAAACGACCATCTCCTGGCGCATTTTCAGTGCGCGTCGCAAGTTAAAAAAACTTTTAAGCAAAAAATATTCGAGTGGAAAGGTCTCGCCATGAAAGATTCCGAACTGGACAAAAAATTGGCCGCCGCGCGCACGCCCCAGCTGGATGCCGATTACGTTGAAGATTTTCCGCGATTGGTTTTCAGCCGGCTACGCACTGTCCGAGATGAAAAAATTCCGGCGCGACATTTTTGGCGGCCAAGTTTTGCCTGGAGCGCCAGCCTGGCATTGGTGTTTCTCTTCGTAGGTTTTGGCATCGGCCACTGGCGTGGCAAAACCGAAATGGCCCAGCTTTCAACTCCCGATATCCTGGCCAACGCCAAATTGATCAATGAGACGGTAGCCATGTTTCCCAACCGTGTCCGCGCCATTATCCGGAACGCCAACGGCACGCATCTAGTTTTGGCGGACAAACCGGAAGTGCCGAATTCGCCGCCGATCTATGTGCGCATCTGCGATGGGAAAAATTGTTCCTCTTTGGTGACGTTCAGCGGGCAGGAATTGGAAATCGCCGGCCAAAAAATCACCGTCCTCGCCGATGCCGGCGGCGGCATCATCCTGGAAGGCAGTCAATTTGTCTGGTCGAACACCGGAAAAAATTCCCGGTGGGGAAATTATCAGATCGAGGCGAAGAATCTGACCTTGGAGAAATTGTGATTTCAACCGCATGAACCGGTGCATTTTTATTTTATTGGGACTTCTTTGCTCTTTGCCTCTGTTGGCTCAAACCAATGAGCCATTGAAGCTGGCGTTGATTTCTGAAGCGGACGTCGTTGGGCCGGTGGCGGACATGCTGACGGCCAAACTTTCCGGTAATGGGAAAATTCAATTGCTGGAACGTGACCAGTTGGAAACGATTTATCGGGAGCAGAACCTTTCGGCAGCGAATAAGGATTATCTCAAACTTGGGCGGATGTTGGGTGCCGATGGTTTACTATTGTTGGATGCGATCAAAACGCCGGTGGCAACGAATTTGGCGGTGCGATTGATTGCCGTGAAGCCGGGAGTGATAGTGGTGGACTATAGTTTCGCGTGGCCGATAACAGACTTGTCAGCCTGGTCAGAGGACGTCGCTATCCGTTTGAATAAATTTCTGCCGAAATTGCAGGTGCGAGCCGGAGAAGCAATCCCCATTTCGATTGTCAATTTACGTTCGGCGATCAACTCCCAGGCAGAGGCGGAAACAGAGCGCGAATTGAAAGTGCTTGCCATTCAGCGCTTGAGCCAGGAGCGGCAGATTTTTGTATTGGAACGGCAGCAGCTGCAATTGCTTGGCGAAGAGAAGGGATTGAAAGGCGATGATTCGGCGTTTTGGGACGGCAGTTATTTACTGGATGGAATCATTGACCAGAATGGTTACTCGCCGGAAATCCTTACTGTCAACGCGCAGTTGATATCGTCCCAGAGCGGTGCGGGAGTTGCCATCGAGGTCAGCGGCAGCCGGACGAATTTGGCGGAAATCGTCAATCAGCTGGCCGGCAAAGTCAATGCAGCCTTGAAAATCAATGCCAGTCTTCCAGCCTGGAATACGGCGGACGAAGCGGCAAAATATTTTGAAGAGGCCGAGTGGGCAGAGCGTTGGGGAGCGTATGCCGAAGCACAAGCCGCCGCCGAATCTGCCTGGGTTTTGGGCCAGCCAAATGAGAAATATAATCGTTTGCGGATAACAACCTATCTGGATGATTTGCTAAGCATGGAGTCACCCAATGAGATTCAGTTTCCAACGGCAATTGGATATCACTATCGGCAGATAAGCCCTCCCCCTGATCCAAAGGATTGCGACAAAATTTTGTACGCCCTTGGCGCCTACTACGATTTCATCCGCGACCACACCAATGAAATTTATTTGGAAATAACCGATAATCACCGGGACTATTCCGATTGGTACCAGTTGGGAGTTGAAACCGTATCAGCCGCCGGCAAGATTCTGCAACGCTTCAATTATCGTCCGGCCTCACAAAAACCGGTGGCTGAAAAACTGGCGCAAATACGGAGCTTGACGCGGTCCGTGGTCGGTCTGATTTTGCAGGCGCCATCCATCCGCGACAGTTATTTTGTGGGCGACCGGCTTGCGACGGAAGATGAACTTACCTACACGGTTGGGTCTGAGTTCCAATATTTAATTGTTAGGCAGAAGGTTCAATATCATAGCGCGAAAACCATTTTTCAAGCGGCCGTGAAGTGGGGCTGTCTTTGGCAGGAGACGCCGGAGGCTGCCCTTGCCTTCTATCGCCAGTTGATGAGCAGTCCGACATTCCGATACATCCATGCCGATTTTTGGTCCCGTGATGTTTCTAATCCGCGATTGGCAGGATGGAGTGAGCATGACCGGCAAAGTGTTCCGCGGCTTTGGAGCCAATTTTTGATGGAGCTGGAAAATTCCACCAATATTCTTTGGCGGATGGAAGCCAAAGGATTGGAACGGGCGGATGCAACCGACGCTGCCCGGTATCAGGCGGCGGAAAAGGGTTGGTGGGATATTGTTCACGCCCACCGTGATGAATTGGTGGCGAACAAGGTTGAATTATTTTATCTAGGCTGGGGCTTCATGGACAATTCGGAAACCCAGGCAATGGAACGGGAGTATCGGGACAAGACGGTGCCACTCGCGCGAACCGCCGCTGAATTTGAAAGGCAAAAGAAATATTTGGCTGATTTTACCCCTTATACTTTTCAAAATTTTGAGACAGTTTTCAACACGCATAATTATACCAAAACTCAGGCGGCTGAATTATTGCCGTTGATTGCCGCCTATAAATCCAATATGTGGGCGAAAGCCTCAACGGCAACAGCCAATGAACAATTTTTTGTGAAAAGCGATATCGAATGGGTTGAATTTTCCTACGAACGAAAGGTTAAGGAAATTTTATTCCCATCAACACCACCGATAGTCGCTCACGCGCGCGCGCCGGAGGTCATCGCGCACAAACCCAATCCCAATGAAATTCCCGTCAAAGATTTTGAAACCGTGACCAATGTCATAATCGTCCGCCAGTTCCTGCCAGTTCCCCTGGATGGGTTGGTTCCTAAGACAGATACGGCAAACGGCGTGAACATCATCGCTCATCATTGGCAGGAGGGAAAATTGCTGCTCGACTTGAAATACACAGGACATCCGGAGGGAGGCATAAATTCGATTTTTTCCGCCATTGCCGTCCTGGATCCGCTCACCCGGCACTGGGATGTCGCCACCTACCCGGAAGCTTTGTCGGTGGACGAAAATGTCGCATATGCCCATAGCGTCCTTTGGCATGGTGATTTATTCAGCAGCAACAACCACCGGATACAAAAATACGATTTCTCAAATCGACGATGGAAAGTTGTGCCGGTTTCTTCCGGTGACAATTGCGAGTTGTTCGTGGTTAATGGGCATTTATATGCAACGACTTCCGACAGTATTTGGGAAATAATTGATGGTGGAAAATCCACCCGCATTTTGGCCAGCGCAAGACGTCAGCCACCGGCGACGGTGTTGGACCGGGAAACCTTGGGTCAGCCATTTTTATTTGAAGGGCCGGATCATTCCTTGCGGGTCAGCACGGCGCAAAAAATCTTCACTTGGACCAGCAATGATTGGCGGGAAGATTTGGCCATGCCTCGAACCTACTATACACCGGTCCAATTTTCCGATGGGCTGTTATTGTTTCCCTACGGCTTCGAACACGCCGCCAGTCTTGTCCGCCTGCTTAACGGCTCCAATAAAAGTGAACTATGTTTACAGGAGAAACGAGCGCGATTGGCCCCAAACGCAAATCGTTGGGGGGCGGGACAAAAACCCTTGTGGGAGTTGCCGCCGGAGATTTCCCTGGCGACTTCACCCACGGCCATCCTGGGATCGGATCTGTATTTGCTGACCAATTATTCCAAAACCGGGGCCGGTTATCATACTGAACTATTTTGTTTTTCCCACGGCGATGCCTTGCCGCAAAAGCTATTTTTAAAATTTGAGGCAACCGGCATCAATCCGCCGACCGGCATCAACACTTTGCCCCATCGGCCATCGGCTTTGCCATCCA
The DNA here is from genome assembly GCA_036498725.1 of Verrucomicrobiia bacterium. Taxonomy (GTDB): domain Bacteria; phylum Verrucomicrobiota; class Verrucomicrobiia; order Limisphaerales; family UBA11358; genus UBA11358. The sequence continues at coordinate 6,265 of DASYEY010000224.1, forward strand.
GTTGGATGTTGTTCACGACTAATCTTTTGATTTTGGGAGAGGAGAACATAGGTAATCTTGCTGGCGCCTATCCAGGCAATTGGCTGGGCCATCCGGCGGGCGTCTGGGTGTTGCCGTTATCACAGATCGAACCAGTGATTGCCGCACAGGAACAATTTCAACTGGCGGCGCAAAAGTTGGCGGCGGCAAAAACTGAGCAGGGTCAAAAGGATTTTCTCGTCAAATATGATTTTAACCATGACGGCATGATTGATCTGGCCGAACGAGAACAGGCACTGGATGACACGGCGTTCATTGCGGCCCAGTTGGACTTGATTGACACCAATCACAATGGCTGGTTAGACGGGGCGGAAGTGGCTTATTTCGATGCCAATCAAAACAAGATTTTAGAACCCAGGGAACTGGCCGGAATAGGAATTGCCTTGCATTTACTGGCAGCCAGAATCATGCGGACATTTGATGTTAATAACGATGGAGTTTTGGACTTAAGCGAATTTTCAGCACTGGGAAATTCCGTGGGGAAGAATTTTTATCAGGTGCCTGGAAGCTTTTCAACGCGAAAGAATGTGGATCAAGCAGCCAATTTCATGGGCCTGCTTTTCAGCCAAGAATTTCGACGCCTTGGGATTGTCGTCCCCAGGCCTCCGGATTTTCCCAGGCCGAAAAATATCCGGACAAACATGAATTTTTTTAAACCATGAACGATGGGAGACATCGTGGTTGTCAAATTTGAGGCAAACCATGCACAAACTGATATTAGTTTTTTTGGTTCTGACCTGTTCATGGAAGCTTATGGCCCAGACAAATCAACCGGTGAAGCTGGCGTTGATTTCTGAAGCGGACGCCGTTGGGCCGGTGGCGGACATGCTGACGGCCAAACTTTCGGAGGGCGGGCAGCTCCAAATATTGGAACGTGATCAGATTGAAAAGATTTGTCGGGAACAAAGCTTGTCAGTTGCAGGTAAGGATTTTTTGAAAATTGGACAACTCCTGGGCGCGGATGGATTATTGCTACTTAACATAGTCCGCCTGCCGCAAGCCACCAATTTGACCGCGCGTTTGATTGCGGTGAAGCCGGGGGTGATTTTGACCGACCGCAGTTTTAGCTGGCCGTTGAAAGATATGCTCCAATGGTCTGACTCCATAGCTGCGGATTTTCATTCGTTTTTACCCAAACTGAAAGTAGCCCGCGCTGAGGCCATTCCGATTTCGGTGGTAAATCTGCGTTCGGCCATCAGTTCGGCCGCGGCCGCGGCGACCGAACAGCAGTTGAAACTGCTCGTCATCCAACGTTTGAGCCAGGAACGGCAATTATTCGTTCTAGAACGTCAGAAGCTGCAACTGGCCGACGACGAAAAATCTTTGGCGGCGGATGATTCAGCGTTTTGGGATGGCAGCTATCTGCTTGAAGGCGCCGTGGATCAAAATGGTTATTTATCCGACACTATTACGATCGACGCCCGGTTGACGCCGGCGAAGGGCGGCGCGCCTGTGTTGTTTGCCGTCCGCGGCAGTCGCACAAATTTAACGGAGGTTGTCAATCAGTTGGTGGCCAAGGTGAATGAGACATTAAATATCCAGTCGGCGGCTCCGGCATGGAGCGCTACGGATGAAGCCGCACAATTTTTCAAGGAAGCGCAATGGGCATTGCAATGGGGTGATAATCGGGAAGCGCAGTCAGCGGCAGATTCCGCATGGATGCTGGGAAAAAAAGATCTGGCGTGCGCATTGGTACGGGTTCAAGCCTGTGTGTCAGAGCTGAAGGCGACAACGGCCGAATTTGAAAATGGTGAAAGCACACTTGATCCGGGAAGTTATGATGCAAATAACCATCCATTGGGGACAACGCCGACTGAAGCCGAAGTGCAGAAGGAATTGGCCCGTCTTTCCAAGGGCAATCGCTTTGGGTTCGTTTATTGGGTACATGAAGCCAACAGCGCTAAAATTATTGATTACAGTCTTGCCCTCCAACCGCCAGATCCAAAAAACATTGACCGCGCTCTGCACGTGCTTGAATTGTATTATGAATTCAGCCGGACATCACCTGACGGGGAGTCAAAAATAATTTACGGCGGTGACGGCTCGGCTGACTGGCATAATTCCGACTGGTATAATTTAGGCATTGAAACTTTGGTGGCCGCCTCCAAGGTGCTTCGGAGCTTCAATTTGGCTCCACGGTTGCAACCGTCAGTTGCGGATAAATTGGCAGAGTTACGAGCCCTGGCACGTTCCGTGGCTGACGTGATTTCCGAGACATCTGCCGTGCGCGACACTTATTTTCCTGGGGCCCAGCCTTCCCGTGATGAAGAGGCAGAGCACATTATCGGCGGAGCAGAATTGGGAGACAGTAAAAGCATTTTCGATTGCGAAGTGAATTGGGGCTGCCTCTGGCAGGAAACACCGGAAGACTGCGTGGCGCTCTATCGCAGGCTGATGAGCAGTCCGGTTTTCTTTTATATCCAAAAAAATCTTTGGCATCGCCAGCGGTATTTTAATCCCGCGCCTTTTACCCGGATCGCAGGTTGGAATGACGCTGACCGGAAACGTGCCGGGGAGGTTTGGCATGATTTTATGCAGGAGTTAAATAGCTCCACCAATGCGCTTTGGCGGATTGAAGAACAGGCATTGGCGGTGGCCGATGCTGAAAGTGACCAGCAATTGGAAATTACCTTTGTCACCTTGATGGATGATATCAAAACCAATCAGGCCGAATTGGTCGGTAACAATGTGAATTTATTCTATAATTCGAGTGGTTTTGACGAACTACTCGGCCATTGGTCGGTCTCGCCGGTTTGGAGCAAACTGGATAATGAGTGGCGCACTAATTATTCTTCCATGCTGGATTCGCTGGAATCCGAGCATCATGAATTTATCCGCGAAAAAATCGAAGCCGCCAAATTTCTTCCGGTTTTCAATAAACAGAAGGAATATCTAAGGACCAATCAGCCGTATAATTTTTCTGAGTTTGCCGCTCTGTTTCGCTTGCCGGAATACTCCACGAATCAGGCACTGGAATTATTGCCCTTGGTGGCGGCTTATAAATCAAACCTGATGGTCAAAGCCGAAAGCGCGACTGGACGTCAAAAGGCAGAATTACGCAGCGCAATTTTCTTTGTCGATGCTTGGGGAAAAAATGTTCAACGTGTCATCAATCCGCCCCCGACGCCGCATTTTCCACAACCGGTGCAAGCAGCTCAGCCCATTCCTATTGCAAAAAAGGGGGAACCGGTTTCAGTCCAAGCCCCGGAAGCGGTTACAAACATCATGGTCGTCGGTAAATTTTTAACCATCCCTACAAATGGATTACCCGACGATTGGTATGAGGCTGGCTTCAAAACAAAAATCATCGCCCATCATTGGTATGGGGAAAAACTCCTGTTGGATTTTGAATATGAATTTATATCGGTGCTCTTCGACCCGCGGGGAAATGGGGACTATCATACGCCTACTGGCAATTTGCCCGCCATCGCGTTATTTGATCCAGCCACAGAACATTGGGATATTGTCAGATGTCCGGAGGCGGACGCGGACTACATGTCGAAAAACACCTTTTATCATCGCAGTGCGTTTTGGCGGGGTGAATTGTTCAACAGCGATGGCAAAAAGATCCAAAAATATGACGCTCAAAGTCATCAGTGGGTGAATCTGCCAGTCTCGGATGGCAATAATTATGAACTGTTCGTTGTCAACGGAGGACTTTATGCCGCCAATGCGAACACGATTTTTGAGATCACTGACGGCGGCAAAGGTTCTCACATTCTGGCCAGCAGGAAAAGGCAGCCGCCGGCATCTATACTGGACACTCAAGAATTAGGGACGCCGGTTTTGTTTGAGGGGCCGGAATCATCATTGCGTGCCGGTGTCGGCAAGAAAATTTTCACTTGGAAGAATGGCGATTGGAGTGAAGATTTCACCGTCCCAGCCGGAACTTATCCTCTGGCGATATCACTCTTCCCTGATGGAACATTATTGCAGGTGCAGGACTTTATCGGCGTTGAAAATCTTTTGCTCCTCCCAAAAACCAGCCGGATCCCGGAGCTGGGTCTTTGGCAAAAACCGGAATCGCCCCGGGCGGATTTCTATAAGACGGCTGCGCCTTCACGATTATGGTTGATGCCGCCGGGGCAGGACCTCACCAAAATGTCACTCGCCTTAGATGCATCCAATCTCTATGCGTTGGCAAATCATGAGATTAGCGCGGGAGAAAATTTTAGCAAAGAAGGCTATAATGCCAGTTTGTTTTATTTTTCCCGCAGTCTGCCGACGCCAGAAAAATTATTTTTGAGGTTTGAAGCACCGGGTGGTTGTCCGCCGATTCCCGGCGCCCAACCGGATATGACGGCTGATTTTCACTTCTCCAATATGCCGGAACAAAACGCCTGGATGATACCCACGGTCGGCTTTTTGATCTTCGGCTTGGAGGGGGTTACGTATCCTACTTATGTAAATCGCTCGGCTGCTTATCAGTCAGGAATCTGGTTATTGCCGACGGCGCAACTCGAACCCGCCATCAAGACGCAAAGGCAAAGCCAGCTAGCCCAACAGGCCCAAGCCGTTGCGGCTGCTGAACAGGCGCAAAAGAATCTGCTGGCAAAATACGACCTGAATCATAACGGCGTGATCGATCCTGATGAAAGAGAGGCCGCAGTGGATGATCAGGCGTTCATCGCGTGGCAGTTGGACCTGATTGACACCAACCACAATGGCCGGCTTGATCTGGAAGAGCTGGTTTATTTTGACGCCAACCAGAATAAAATTACGGAACCAAAAGAGCGGGCAGGTATCAATGCTACCCGGCATTTGCTGGCGCAGAGAGACTTGAAAAATTTTGATGTGGACGGCGATGGCTCGCTGGATAAAAAGGAATTTCAAGAACTCTTGCTGTCATTGAACTGGGTGGATATTAAAAGTTCGGGCGGCGTGTTTTTCGACGGTCACAGTTATCACTATGGCGAATGTGAACAGGCTTTCCGCAACGCTGATGACAATCGTGACGGGAAAATTGACCAGCCAGAATTGGAATCATATTTGCGGCAGCAAAAGCAAAATATGTTTCACCGGCAGGATGGGGCTGGCAGCCTTACTAATCATCCGGGTTGGTTGCGTCCGCAGTCATTTCCTTCGGGTCATGAGCCAGGCTCTGGCCCGCCAAGTTTCCAAAAGAATTAAGCAGGCGAACCATTAAATTCGTGAAATGAAAGTATTATGTCGGCCCGGTGGCAGACAAATTTTTCAAAGCCGTGACCGATGAATAACGTCTTAACTGGTGAAAATGAAATTGCGCCGCATCATTGCGATCGGGCTGCTCACCGGGTTGGGGATAAATCCAGGGCGGGCGCAGTTGCAGGTTTTGCCGGATAAAGAACCGCAAGGTGTTTTCGCCGGCCGGGCGCGGGAAATAAATATGACATGGAAAAATACCAGCGATAAAATGACAACCGCGAAGATCCACGCCCGGATCTGGCAAACCACTTCGGCCACGGCGGTCGCGTATGATGACGTCGCCTGGACCCGGCTGCAAGTATTGCCGCACCAAACAATTTTAACGACGGCACGATTCGATTTTCCACCGGTCAAGGCGGAGACAAAATTCCTGGTGCAATGGCTGGCGGGCCCGAATGACATCTTGGGCGCAACAACGGTGAATGTTTTCCCGGCCAACTTGCTGGCAGAATTGAAGCCGCTGCTGGGGGATGCGACCATGGGAGTTTATGACCCGGACAATGAACTGAAGCCGGCGCTTGAAAATTCGCGAGTCAAGTTTGATGATCTTGAGGTTTCCGGATTCGAAAACTTTGTGGGCCGGCTGGTCGTCGTCAAAACCATCTCAGCCCAGATGCCGCCGGAACGCTTGTTGAGGGTGGTAAAAATGCTTGCGCAAAAAAATGTCGCGGTGGTTTGGATTCAACCGCCGTTGCAGGAAGAAAAATTATTGCCATCATTTTATCCGGTGACTGCAGGCACGAATGCCATAGTCGTTGCCCAACCGGATTTGGTTGAGGATTTCTCGAGAAATCCCCAATCACAAATAAATTTGATTCGTCTTTGCCGGCAGGCTTTGCGACCGGAAATTTTTTCTTTGGCCAGTTTGAACAATTAATTTTAGACAATTTATGAAAACATTCATGAAATATGCGTGGTTGGCCGTGCTGATTCTTTCCACCGGCAGACTCTTCGCCGCCAATGAAGTTTTAACGGCTGCCGTGTTTGATTTTGATTCGCCGGACGAGGCGGTACATGGGTTGGGGCCGAAAGTCGCCGCCCTCATCAGCGCCAACTTGTCAGCCGAGCCCAATTTGATCCTGGTGGAACGGGCCGAGTTGGAAAAAACGCTGGGGGAACAGGAACTTGGTTTGTCTGGCACAGTCGCACCGGATAGCGCCGCCAAAGTCGGGCAGTTGACTGGCGCAAAAGTCCTGGTGACCGGACGGATTTTTAAGGTGGAAAACAGCCTGGTGTTGGTCGCCAAGATCATCGGCACCGAAACCAGCCGGGTTTATGGTGAAGTGGTCAATGGCAAACCCAACGCTGCGATTACAGACTTGGCGGCCGAACTGGCAAAAAAAATCGCCGCTGACGTGACACAGAAAAGCGACACCTTGGTCGCCAAGGTTGAATCGCCGGAAGAGCGTCTGGCGAAAATCAAAGCCGCGCTGGGCGGAAAAAAACTGCCGACGATCTCGGTGAAAATCAGTGAACAACATTTTGGCCAGCACGTGATTGATCCGGCGGCCCAGACGGAATTATCCCTGCTATTGCAACAATGCGGTTTCCCAGTGGTGGATGAACTTTCCACGAACAAGGCGGAAATTGAGATTACCGGCGAAGCCTTCAGCGAATTTGGTTTGCGCAAAGGCAACCTGCAAAGTTGCCGCGCGCGAATTGAAATCAAGGCGCGCGACGTGGCTAGCGGTGATATTATTTCCGTCGACCGGCAAACGAGTGTGGGCGTGGATATCGCCGAACACGTAGCGGCAAAGACCGCGTTGCAAAATGGAGCGGCTGAATTGGCGGAACGGTTGTTGCCCAAGCTTGGGAAATAAAACCGTTTTATGCCGTCGGTTTGGCGTTGTTGGCGGATATCAAAATCGTCCTGACCGCGTCATTCATCTGAGCGTCCGGTGAAGCCAGCCAGCAGTTCAGCGATGTAATCCAGTTCCGCAGTGTGGCTGACTTCGGCGGAAGTCGCATAGCGGTTCAACATCAGGCTAAAAACTAATTTTTCCCCGCCGGCGGTGGTGACGTGACCGGACAGGGAATTGGCCCAGCGCAATGTGCCGGTCTTCGCGCGAACATTCTGAAAGGCTGGTGTGCCCTTCATGCGGCGGCGCAAGGTGCCATCCACACCGGCGATCGGCAGGGCGTTGTAATAATCCTGCGCCGAATGGCCTGCGGCCATCATTTGCAGTAATGCCACCGTGGCTTGCGCCGAGGTCAGGTTGTTGCGGGAAAGTCCAGAGCCTTCGTCAAAATGCACGTCCGCCGGAATTTTTTTGGCGGCCAGAAATTTATCCAACGCCCGCAACGCGAGCGATTCGGAGGTCCGCCACGTGGGGGCATTGGCCGTACGTGATAATTCACCGACGTGCTCAAAGATCAAATCGGTTTCCAGATTTTGCGACGGCTTCATGAAACCGCGCACGAGTTCGCGCAAGGCTGGAGATTTGACTTCACCAAGCTTTACCAGGCTGGTTTCGCTCCACGCGGGTGTCTCCGGCCACGCGATACAACGGACATTGCCGTCCACCGCGATGCCATTTTTGATCAGGGCTTCTTTCAACGCGGCTCCGAACCACGCCGCCGGTTCCGGCACGGGTTCATCGAGAATTTCAACTTTGGCACCGAGCGCCAGCTGGCCAAAAATGTAAAACGTTTTGGTGCCGGGCAATTTTCGAACTTCCAATATGGCATCGCCATTGTGGGCGACGGTCTTGGTGCGGTTTACCAGCGTGATGCCGGTGTCGGGTTGCACAATGGTGAAGGCACAGGGGTCGCCGACGGCGGCGCCGGGCGTCGCGCGAATCTGCGCCGTGTTATCTTCCAGCGTCAGCGCCGAGATTTCGGCTCCGTCGCTGTCTTCCAGATCATCCACGGTCCAACCGCCACCACTAGGTGGGCCGTGCAGAAAAGTGGTGTCCATCACCAGATCACCGGTAATCCGGCGGATATCCATGTTCGTGAGGATGGCGATGAACGGCGTGAAATTATCCCAGAAATTAGTGCCCGCTTTCCAGCTTGGATCAGCGCGGCCGGAAACGATCACGTCGCCATTCACCCGGCCAAAATCATCCGGCCGGATCGTGGCATAGACGGGCGTTTTGATCTGGTAATCACCGCCGAGCGTGCTGAGTGCCAACGCGCCGGTGTAAAGTTTGCTGTTCGACGCGGGGCTCATCAAGCGATCCGCGTGTTGTTCATACACCGTTTTACCAGTCGTGAGCGATACGGCCTTGACGCTCCATGTCGCACCGCTGAAGCGGGGTTCATTCAGGCGCGCGTCCAATTGCGTGCGCAAATCCGCGAGCGTATGCGGAAAATTTGTCGGCTGGGCGCTGGTCACTGGCGCGGAAGCCAGCGCTGCCCATAAACCCGCCAAACAAATCAAATCACGCAAGGCTCGCGCCACGGAAAAATTCATTTTCATAATCATCGTCCTTATTTGAGCAGCGTAACGAGCCGCGATTATGAACGCAAGCCAGTGGAGCTTAGTCCGCAAATTTTTTTGCCCCTTGATGCGTTCTGGATCTTGGCGGCAATTTTAAATCATTTTTCACGCGTGCGGTTTTGCGCGGCCAAACCTACAATCGTGGCATGAAAGAGGCGGAGGCATTGGAATTCATCGGCGAAAACGAAGTGCGTTGGCGCGGGCGCACACTCGAGTATTTTTCCGGCTGCGATTATTTCCGGCTCGCACGGAATCCCCGTGTCACCGCTGCCGCGGTGGCGGCGCTCAAAGCCAGTGGATTGAATGTTGCCGCCTCGCGTTTCACCACCGGCAATCATCAGATCTACGCGCAACTCGAAACGGAAATCGCCAGTTTTTTTGGGACGGAAACGGCAGTGCTTTTTCCCGACGGCTACTTCGCGCCGCTGGCGGTGGCGCAGGCTTTCGCGGGCGAATTCACGCACGCCTTGGTGGACGAACTGGCGCACGGCGCGTTGCTGGACGCGGCGCGGATGTTGGATTGTCCGCTCCAGAAATTCAAACAGCGTGATGCCGCTGACTTAAAAAAACGGCTGCAAAAATGCGGACGGAAGGCGCGTCCGATCATTTTGACAGACGGCATGTTTTCGCACGATGGGTCGGCGGCGCCGTTGCGCGCGTATCTTAAGCTATTACCGGCAAATGGCATGATGCTGGTGGATGATGCCCATGGTGCGGGCGTTTTGGGTGCAACCGGTCGCGGCATCTTGGAGTTTGAAAACATCAACCGCCGGCGGGTGGTGCAATGCGTGACTCTGAGTAAGGCTTTCGGCACTTACGGTGGTGCGGTTTTGGCGACGCCGAAATTGCGGGAAAAGATTCTGTCACGCTGCCGTGTGTTTGTGGGTACAACGCCCTTGCCGCCACCATTGGCGGGCGCAGCGCTGGCCTCGTTGAAACTATTGCGCCAGGAAAGTGGCCGGCGGGAAAAATTATTTCAAAACGTGTTTCATTTGCGAGCTGGATTACGAGCAGCAGGATGGGATGTGGCCGAAACGCCTGGCCCAATTGTCCGCTTGCCGCTGATGAATGAAACTGAGGGAGGCCGTTTAAAAAAACGCCTGTTGCAGGCGGGAATTTATCCGCCGTTCCTGAAATACGGCGCGACGGCAACAGGATATTTTCGCTTTGTGATTTCCAGCCAGCACACAACTGCGCAGCTTGATAAATTGATCGCCGTCCTGGCCGCTTTCAAAGGCGGCGCCTGAGGCGTATTAAAAAGGCGCGGCCAAATCGTCCTCGTGCTCATCGTCATCCTCGTCCTCGAATTTTCCTCAACGTGCGAGGATGAGTCGGATATTAAAACTGATTATTCAAGCTGGTGCTTGAGGTTTGACTTTAAAACCGCAGAAAGATTTTCCTGCGATAAAGAAAATGAGCGAACCCGATAAACAGCAGCACACCGACCGCCGCACTGAAAAGGCT
>DASYEY010000225.1:0-11339 GCA_036498725.1 Verrucomicrobiia bacterium
GGCCAGTTGTATATCACCAATGCCACCTCGGAAACCTGGCGTTCCTGGAATGGTTATGGCGAAGTTGCCGTGCGTGCCGGTCAGTTTTGGAATGTGCCGATCTTCGGTTTAATTTCCAAAGGCATCAACTTGTTTGTGCCGAATTTGGGCAACAGCCGGGCAACGGACGCATCGGCCAGATTCATCGTAACCAATGGCGTGGTTTATTCTGACAACATGGAAATGCATACGGCCACGATGCGGTTGCAATATGTTGGCGCGGTGGATTTGGAACAGAACGTGGACGCGCGGGTCACGGCGCAACTGCTGCGCAACACGCCTTTGGTCGGCTGGCTGGCCAGCACGGTACTCACACCTTTCAGCAAATTTTTTGAATGCCAGGTCACTGGCCGGCTGGACGATCCCAAGATCACGCCGCTCTATGTTCCCGAGCCAATCTCCGATGCGATTCTACTGCCGTTACATCCGGTCCGCAGCGTGGAGAAGATTTTGGCGTTGCCGGGCGCCGGCACGAATGCGCCGGCAAAATAATTTTCAAGATGGCCCAACCCTTTCGCGCAGGTTAGCAAAACACAATAACATTGGTGCTGATGGTGGCCTTGGCTGCGCTGCGGCCAAAGTCGCAGCGTCAGGCGACGAAAGAGAGCGTTGATAGCCAAGCCCGCCCCAAAGTGCCTGTGGCACAGGCAAAATCAGCCGCAGCGCGACCGATTCCACCCATCGTCGTTAGATGCCATTGTCATAATGGAAATGCGATAGCCTGCGCTTCACAAAAATTACGGCAGGTTGACGCGATAAAACCGGCGGGAATAATTAGTGGCGGCCGGATCCAGGATGTTCAAGACGTTGTTGGAAACGGTGGCATTCGTCAGCAGCGTCCAATTCAACAGATTGGTGGAAACTTGAATCTGCCAGTTCACGCCATTGATGTTGGTGAAGCCGAAATTAAAACCGTTGGTCAAAGACGCGTTGCCGTTGATCACCAAGGTTGGCGCGGGCGGCAACGCCACTTGCACAAAAAAGGTATTAGTGACTGTGGGCGCGGGATTGGGAGTTTGTGTGGCGGTGACCGTAAACAAGTTGGTTCCTGCTTGGGCGCTGGTAGGAGTCCAGAGCACCGTTCCATTCGTCAGGTTTATTTGGGCATTAACTGGCGCTGTGGCCAGGCCATAATTGAAAGTGGCATTAGTGACCGAGCTGTTGGTGGCAGTGCATGTTGCCGAAAATATTTGCCCGGCGTAAATGTCTTGAGTGGCTGGGACGGTCAAAACAACGGACGGCAATACTTGTACCACAAAGCTATTGGTAGTGCTCAGGCCATTGGCATCGGTCACGAAGAGGGTGATGGTATTGGCGCCTACTTGCGCCGTGGTTGGCAGCCAACTGAAAATGCCATTGGTAGAATTCAATGTGGCGCCAGTGGGGCCAGACTGCAGGGTGAACGTCGCAACTGTGTTGCTGGGAGTCAAAACGGCCTGATTCGTCAGCCACAACATGGTGTTGGGATAAATTGAAAGCCCATTGGTGGGCACTGTTAAAATGGGTGCGGCCACCATGGCGATGTCGTCAATGTACCAACCGGGGGCGTTGCCCCAGCCACTGGGCCCGGATTGAAAACGGAAGGCGACTTGGATGGTTTGGCCGGAATAGGCGCTAAGATCCACAATGGTATTCGTCCAGCCGACACTGCTCGCCGGCACACTGCCTACGCCCTTGTTGGTCTGCGAAGTGGATTGCCAACTGCCGGTGCTGGTCTTGATTTCCACAATGCTTCCGGCATTCACAAAACTATACCATTGCCAGAAACGCAAACTGGGACTGCCAGATGCAGGAACCACGAAAGGCGGGCTAATCAACCGCGTGTCCATGTTCCAACCGTAATTGCCAGCCAGTACGGTTCCGGCACAATTTGTACCACCATGGGCTGAGTTTGGTCCGCTAGTGGGTTTGCCTACTTCCCAAGTTCCTGTTTCCACCGACCAATCGCCCAACCCGGATTCAAAGTTTTCCGGATTGTTGATGACGGGCGTATTTGTGACCACCGCAACATCATCCACATACCAGCCGGGATCCGTACCCCACCCGCCAGGGCCGGAGGTGAAATGAAATGCGACCTGCACACTGGTTCCGGCGAAAGCACTGAGATCAATAGAGGGCCGCGACCAGACACCGCTGCTATAATTTGCCGTCGCTCCGACTCCGATGTTGGTGGCCGAAATCGTCTGCCAGTTGGTGCTGCCAAATGATAAAATCTCAACGTAACCCTCGGCATTCACAAAATTAAACCATTGCCAGAAGCGCAGGCGTGGAAATTGGTTGGCGGCGGGAATCTGCAGCCAGTTCGTGCCGTTGTAGTTAGTGCAAATGAGCCGGGCGTCAACATTGGCCGCAGCTCCGGTATTCAATCCGGTCGTGGCACAACGGGAGCTGGAATGGGCACTGGCAGGGCCGATGGTTGGTGCTCCGATCTGCCAGATACTGCTGGTAGTCCAGCGGCTGGCCGCGTTAGTTTCAAAGTTATCAGACCAGATGGCCGTTTCTGCATATGACCGGCTGATGCATAAGGCCAACAGAATCACGCACAGCAATTTCCAGCCCGCAATCTTCCGCCAAATGCTTTTGGACAAAGTGTTCATGCTTAGTTGCCATCGCGGACTTTCTTGCAGGCGGCTTGATATTCAGCCGTGGTCATCTCGTTATTAAGATAACGGCTGAATAACGCCTCCAATTGTTTGGTTTGCGCCGGTGTCAAAGGCTTGGCGGCTGCCGCCGTCCCGGTCGGGGGAGCGGCATTCGTGTTATGATCCGGCGGATTCATCAACGTGTCGGACGGCACGCTGATTTTGTCCGGGATGCCGTTGGTGTCCGCCGGCGGCGGCACGAAGAAGCCGTCGTAATTTTTTGTCTCGTTATATTTCTTTTGCTCACGGATGCGTTGTTCGTCAACCAACTTGCGTTCATACGCCGCGTCTTCGCTGGCGGCGCGTGACACACCGGGCAGGCGCTGTTCTTCCGTGACGGTGTGTTTTGCCGCCAATTCCGGCGTGGCCAGAACCGTGGGCCGCATCAGCACGATGAGCTCCTGCCGGTCCTTGGAATCGGTGCGCGAGCTGAACAGGTTGCCGAGGAGCGGGATGCTGGACAGCCACGGCACGCCAGAGGCGGAATGGGATTTATCAGACTTGATGAACCCGCCCAGCATGACCGTATCGCGGTCGCGGACGGTGATCGAAGTGTTCAATGTGCGCTTGATCGTGTTGGGCACATCGCCGACGCCGACGATACTGGTGAAGCCGTTCAGGTCATCAATTTCCTGTTGGATATCCATGGACACCGCGCCGTCGGGATTGATGAACGGCGTCACGTCCAGCTCCACCCCGACGGATAACTGGGAATAAGACGAGCTGCTGCCGTAAACTCCGCCGCCGTTGTAACTGCTGGTGACATACGGCACGGTATCGCCGACGAAGAATTGCGCCGGTTTCGCCTGCGAGGTTTGGATGCGCGGGCGTTGAATGATGCTTGCATGGCTGTCGGACTCGGCGGCATTCAGGGCGATGTTCCAAGTCTGGCCGATATTGCCAAAGTAATTGAAACCGCCGGGCAACGCATTCGCGAATGAACTGCCGTTGGTGGACAGAGACGAAGTGATGGTGCTAACCGGGCTGGACTGGAAACCACCGGTGGTGCTACTGCTGGTCACCGTCTTCACAAAGTCAGCGAACGGCTGGCCGTTATTATAGCCACCGCCACCGATGGTGTTGCCGCCAAGGCTGGTTGGGTTTTGTGCGACCGAGACACCGAAATCGAATGTGTTGCCCAAGGTTACGTCAATGATCACCGCCTCGACCAACACTTGCGCCAGTGGCACATCCAGTTTGGCGATGATGGATTTGATCTCTTCCATGTCCTGTCGCGTGGCAAAGACGAGCAACGAACTGCTGCTTTCGTTTGGAATGATTTTGGTCTGGCCGAATAATTGGATCTGGTCCTGCCCGCTGCCGGACGCTTTGTTGATGATGTTATTCAACCGTTGGGCAAAGGTGCTGCCGGTGCCGGAAGGCGTGCCGTTGGCAGTCGTTGAGCCATAAGTGCGGTTGCCGCCAAAGGAACTGCCGCCATTGATGCCGCCACTCGTGCCACCGAAGCCGCCGGATTGATAACCGCCGGCACTGGTGCCGCCCATGCCATTGATGCCACTGCTGCCGCCGGAAAATCCGCTGATGCGTCCGCTGCTGGGGGCTGTGCCGATGCTGGCCACGGCGCCGCCACCGCCGCCCAGGCTGTTCAACGCATTGGCGATATCATCCACCTTCGCGTAACGGATTGGGATGACTTCATTGGTGTATTCGGCGGGAACGTTCACGTCAATCTTGGCGATCATTTCCAACATGCGCTTCACGTTTTCCGTGTAATCACGGATGACGAGAATGCCGTTGTCGTCAATCGGGAAGATTGAATTCGGCAATTTGGAAAAAGGTGCAAGGACGGGGGCCATTTTGGTGGGCATGACGTAGTGCAATTGCACGACCCGGGTCAGGTAGGAACCCATGACCGGCAGATTGGTTACCTCGACGTCGTTCTCGATGTCCCCGGCGCCGCCAGCCTGATCGGATTGCACCGCTTTCAGGAATTTGTCGCCGACATTGATGACGGAAATATTGTTGACCGCCAGCACCGCTTGGAGGGCTTCGATTAATTCTGGCTTCGTCAAATCCGTCGTCGTCTTCAAAATGATCTGCGCGGTCGGCAAGGCGCCGCGGATGACCGTCCGGTTCACGAGTTTGGCGTATTGATCCAGTACGACCGATGCGTCCACGCCTTGAAAATCAATCATGCCGGCGGGAATCACTTCCTCCTTTGGAGCCGCAGCGGTAGTGGGTGTGGCGGGAGCGGTGGTTGGGGTGCGGGGAGCGGCGGCGGGAGCACCCAGTGCGCCCGGCGAACCGGCGGGAAAATGCGGCGGCAGGCGGCGCTTGGGCAAGCCGGCGGCACCGGGCGCGGGTAATCCGGGTGGCGTTTGCGCCAGAATTTCAGAGCCGGCAAAAGCCAGCAGGAGTGCGAGCAGAAATGTTTTCATTTTTTCTTTACGAGTGAAACGAGTGAATTGGTGGCGCGTTTGACGTGCTCAAAAAATTGGCCTTGGCGGCGGGGGCGGCCATGGCGGGCGCCTTCGGCGGGACTGCCGGAGCCGCCGGTTTGCCGGCGGCTTTTGCCGGCGTAGAATTTTTCTGGTAGCTCGCCACCAGCTTGATGTCAGCAGTGAGATGATAGTGGGGTGAATCCGGTCGCAAGGCCAGGTCGCGCACACGGATCATCGAGGTGCTGCTGCCGAGCTTGTAAAGAAAATCCACCAACTGCGTTTCGGTGGCCACGACGGTGATGTTCTGCACTTGCTCGACAAAGAACGCATCGTTCGTGAGGGTCAATGGGTGGGGTGAAAATCCCTGGACGAGGACGCCGCTGGCGGCTGCCTGGGCGTTGATGGTGCGCATCAGGTTGATGCTCTGGTCTTCCGGGGCCACAAAAGCGCCTTCACTGCCAAACGCATCCACCTTCGTCTTCAAGGCCGGAATCTGCATCGTCGCAGTTTGATACAATTTCAACTTGATCCGGGCTGAATTCAGCCGCTGATCCAGTTCGCCCCAGTCCGAAAAATGGGGCCAGACTTTCCACGCATTCAGCACGAGGAAAATCAATACGGCTACGCCGATCACCAGCCGGCGTTCCATCGGGCGCAAATGGGCGAGATATTTTTTCATGGCTGCTCCGCCTCCACATGCTGGAGTTCGACGTCGAAGCTCCACTGCAAATTGTTGCCAACGATCCGTGGACTGACCGAGTTACCCTTATTGGGGTCGAAGACCGGCTGGCCATTGAGCATGACCTTTTTCACCGCCTCGTTAAAATTGAACAGCGTATTTGCCTCGTCGGGCGGAGCGACGCCGCT
Source organism: Verrucomicrobiia bacterium (assembly GCA_036498725.1). Lineage (GTDB taxonomy): Bacteria > Verrucomicrobiota > Verrucomicrobiia > Limisphaerales > UBA11358 > UBA11358. The sequence continues at coordinate 5,951 of DASYEY010000225.1, forward strand.
CAGGGCCAGCTTTTGACCGTCCGAAAAACCGAAGCGTTCCAAGGTGATGGTCTGCGGCAATTGCTCGGCCACGATCTGCCAGCAATCCAGCGCGGCATATTTTAATTGCTGCCGCTCAGACAAGACTTGGTATTGCGCCGTCAATTGCAACGAATTGGTGTAGCTGTTGCTCAAGGCAGCGACTTGGGATTCCACCTTGGTCGTTTTATAATCCAAAACACCCACGGCACAGAAATAGATGACCAGCCCGATGACATACAATAATCCCGCGTAACCCAGGCCGTGCAGCCACAGCCGGTCCACCAGTTGCTGGCGATAGCGTTCGGTGAATTCCGGCGGCAATAAATTCGTCTTCGTGCCCACCGTGGCGCGTTTGGCGGTGCGCGCGGCCAGATCCACCGCGGGCGGTGGCGCGATCAGTTGCACTGGTTCGTTCAAGCCGGTGCGGAGCAGGTTGTCCCATTCCGTCGCGTTCACCGGATCGGCGATGAGATGCCACTTGGGCGGGCTGGTCAACCAGCCTTCCAATTCACCGGACCAGACGATGTGGGCGATCTGATTTTTTAATTCGACCGCGCGGTCGCCGGCGGCGGGCAGGGTGATGAAACTTAAATGGCGCAATGCGCCACCGGAACGCCACGCGATCAACGCCGCGTTTTGGCCGCCAATGATTTGCGGAAAAATCCACTCGCCATCTTCCGTGGCCGGCAGCGCATCAATCTGGTCCAGCATGGGCACTTCCAGCCGGTCGGCCAGAAAGCCGTCGCGTTCCAGCTTGCCAAGAAATTCCTCCACCACATTCCGGGCGACGATGACGACGATGATCGTCTGCAGATTTTCCGCGCTCGCTTGCGGCAGGATGTGAAAAGTCCAGACGATCTGCGTGACCGGCAGCGGCGATAATTTTTCCAACTGCAATTCGACCATCGCGAACGTTTCATCCGCACTGCTGGCCGGCAGTTCGACCGCGCGCAGGAAGACATTTTCCGGCGGCAGCCACGCGACGTTCAATTTTGGCTGCCAGAGCGAAGACCAGTTTTTCGCGACCAGTTTGGCCGGCAACGGGGCCGCGTGCGGCACGCGCTGTTCGCTGCCCAGCACAAAGCCGCCGCCTTTCGCATTGAACTGCCAAAGTTTTTTGGCGTCGGGTGCGAGTTGCAGGATGTTGCAGGAATTCCAGCGGGGCATGAGATTAAAAAATTATGAGCGCGAGATGAATTGGGTTTGGTCGTCGCCGCCAGCCAGGGCTTCGCGCAACTCTTCCGTTTGCGTGACGCGCAGGACTTCTTCGATGGTCGTGGTGCCTTCCTTGACCTTTTTCCAGCCGTCGGTGCGGAGCGTGCGCATGCCGTGCTGGATGGCCAGCTGGGCGATGGTGGTGGCCGGCGCGCGGTTCATGATGAGGGGGCGCAGCGCCTCGGAAACCAGCAATAGTTCATAGATCCCTTTGCGGCCCTGATACCCTTGTTGGCGGCAGTGTTCACAGCCCGCGCCATGCCAGATCTTCGCCGTTTCGATGTCCGCTTCGGGAAAACCAATGCGCCGCAGATAACTGTGGTCCACCTTCTTTTCCGTTTTGCAATGCGGGCAGATCGTGCGGATCAGGCGTTGCGCCTGCACGGCTTCCACTGAGGAGGCGATCAAGAACGGTTCGATGCCCATGTCCGTCAAGCGCGTGAATGCGCTGGGCGCGTCGTTCGTGTGCAGCGTGGAAAAAACCAAGTGACCGGTCAGCGACGCACGGATGGCGATGTCCGCCGTTTCGCTATCACGGATTTCCCCGACCATCACGACGTTCGGGTCCTGGCGCAAGATGTGGCGCAACCCCATCGCGAACGTGAGTCCGATGTCCGAACGCACGGCAATCTGGTTGATGCCCTTGAGTTCGTATTCGACCGGTTCCTCGATCGTGATGATGCGTTTATGGACGGAATTGATGGCCGAGAGAAATGCGTAAAGCGACGTGGATTTGCCGGAACCCGTCGGGCCGGTGACCAGAAAGATGCCGTGCGGTTTGACGATGATGTCGCGGATGGCGTCTTCTTCCAGCTTCGAGAAGCCGAGTTTGTCCAGGGACAGGAAAATTTTGCCGCGCGTCAGCAAACGCAGGGAAACGGACTCACCGTAAACCGTCGGCACGGTGGAAACGCGGATGTCAATTTCCTCGCCCTTGATGCGCACGTTGATGCGTCCGTCCTGCGGCAGGCGTTTTTCTGAGATGTTCATGCCGCTCATCACCTTGATGCGCGAAATGATCGCCGCTTGAAACCGTTTCAACTGCGCGGGCAGCGGAATCTGGTGCAAGATGCCGTCAATGCGGTTGCGGATGCGCAACTCGTCTTCCTGCGGTTCAAAATGGATGTCCGTCGCCCGGTCCTTGAACGCTTCCCAGATGATCTGGTTCACGAATTTGATGACGCTGGCTTCCTGGTCGCCTTCGGTGATTTCCTTGTCGTTGGCGATCTCGAGCTCCATCGTATCGCCTTCGGCCATTTCATTGAGCGTTTCGGCGCCCACGCCGTAGTATTTCTTCAGCGCCTTCTCGATTTCCGTTTTCGCCGCCAAGGCGAAGGTCACCGGCATCTTGGCGTCGAACCGCACGGCGCTCATCATGGTCGCGTCAAAGGGATCGCTGGCGGCCACCTGCAAAATACCGTTGTTAATTACCACCGGCAGCACTGAATATTGGAAAGCCAGCTTGGTGGAAAGTTTGGCGCGGACATCGTTCTCAATCGTGAGCTTCGGTAAATCAAGGTATGGCCAGCCCAGTGCGGTCGCCAGTTTTTGTAGAAAAACATCTTCCGCCACGCCCCGCTCACGCGCCACGAAGGTCAACAATGGTTCCGTGGAACCGCTATCCGTTGCCGCACGCCACGCCTTGCGCCAATCATCCACTTGCATGGGCGATGCGTCTGCAACCGTGGCGACTAGATTTCTAACCGAGCTAAAGGCCATTTTGGTTCAGGTTTAACAAACCGAGTCGTGAAAAGTTGCAGAAAATCGGCATAAAGACAATGCAAACCGCCGTGAATAACGAAGGTAAAAATAACGAAGGTAAACCTGTGGAAACAGGCGAGATCGCTTCGTTGCCATATTTACTTGTGGCTGCGAATCGTTCAGATTTTATTTCATTCCGTTAAATTATATGGAAAGACGGTTTCATTTTATTTCGTTATCGTTATTTGTTGTCCTAAATTTGATATAATCAGCGAAATTATCCGCTTTGTTCAGTTTTTGGTGTGATGTTCCATAATGACATTGGTGCAATGGCTACAATCGGTCGCGCTACGACTGATTTTGCCTGTATCACGGGCACTTTGTCGTGTGCTTTGGTGCGATTGGACGCTTTTTTTCGTCGCCTGACGCTGCGCTCGGCGACGACTTTGGCCGCAGCGCAGCCAAAGCCACCACCATCTTACGCCAATGTAATTATGTTTTACCATAGCTGCGGGAAGTGTGAATTTGCGTCACGCAGTTTTTCTGCTAAAATTTCAGGGTGAATTTTTTCATCAAGCGCAGTGAACTTCGCGACATCTACGACAAGGTGGTCGTGGGCGAGCGCATTTCCGATGCCGATGCATTACGGCTGTTTGAGACGAAGGATTTGAATGCGCTTGGCGCCATCGCTGATTTTGTGAATCAGCGCAAGAACGGCCTACGCGCCAGTTATATCGTCAATCGTTACATCAACTACTCAAATTACTGCATCCTGAGCTGCCAGTTCTGCTCGTTCGCCCGAAAAAAACGCGATGCGGACGGTTTTCAGTTCACCGTGGAGGAGATTGTCGAAAAAGCGCGCGAAGCCTCGAAGATTGGCATCACGGAATTGCATATCGTCGGCGGTTTGCATCCATCGCTGCCGTTCAGTTATTACACGGATATGCTGCGCGCGTTGAAAAAACTGGATCCGCGCCTGCAATTGAAATGTTTTACGGCGATTGAGATCCTGCACCTCGCGTGGCTGGCTAAAAAAACCGTCGAGCAGACGCTGATTGAATTGAAGGAAGCCGGGCTGGCCTCGCTCACGGGTGGCGGCGCGGAAATTTTCCAGCCGGATGTCCGCAAATCCATCGCAAAGGGCAAAGAATCTGCTGCGGAATATCTGGATGTTCACCGTACCTGGCACAAGCTTGGCCAGCGCAGCACCTGTACGATGCTGTATGGCCACATCGAAAGTGTGGCCGACCGCGTGGATCATCTGCGCCAGTTGCGTGCTTTGCAGGATGAAACGAACGGTTTTGTCGCGCTTATCCCGCTCGCGTATCAGCCGGAGGACAATGATATCCCGGTCAAAACCCCGCCGACCGGATTTGATTCGCTGCGCACGATCGCAGTCAGCCGGATTTACCTCGATAATTTTCCACATATTACGGCGTATTGGATCGGCTTGGGCATGAAACTGGCCCAAGTGGCCTTGAGCTATGGTGCGGATGACATCCACGGCACGATTATCGAAGAGCATATTTTCCACATGGCGGGAGCCACGTCGCCGCAGTTGCAGACGGAAACGGATATGATCAAAGCCATTCGCGAAGCCGGACGCACGCCGGTGCAACGGAACAGCTTTTACGAGCCGCTCAAGGTTTTGGAAAATACGGCGGCGGTTGAGGTCAAAGACAATCCCGCGCACTCCAAAGTATTGGAAGACAATTTGGCGACGGCGTGAAGCAATTTTCCCGGCTCCGTGCGCAGCGGTGAAACATAGAAAGCATGATGCCATGAAAAAAATCATCCTGTTCACCACCCTGGCGGCGTTGCTCGCCGGTTGCACGACCACTTCGTATAAGCCGGATAACGCCGCTCCCGGTATCTCCACGGCAAAGGATTATCCGATTCCGGTTTATACCGAGGACGAGGATGTGCCGCGTCCTTGCAAAGTGATCGGCACCATTATCATCGGCCACACGATGTTCACGATGTTTGGTGGTTCGATTGACAAGGAAATGGAGCAGGTGATGCAGCTTGCGCATGAAAAGGGCGCCGATGTGGTGAAAGAGGTTTCCATTCAAAAACCTGGTTTTGACACCGCGAATTTTGGCGTCAAAGCGAATTTGCTTCGTTACGCGGATGATTGGGAAACCGTCAACCAGACGGAGAAGAATTTTTCAGATTATCTGCGGCAGCATCAAGCAACGTTGGATCCGATTGAAGGCATCTGGTCCTGCGGGTGGCCGAACCGGATCGGCATCGTCCGTGATGCGTCCAAGCCCGGCCGGGATTTTATCGCCTTTACGCTCGGCTCGGATTCATCCGCCTGGCGGCTGGGTTACAAGCGGATGGATATCGCCCGTGCGACGGCTCCGGACACTTATAATCTGCGTTATTACCATAACGATTTTGCCTTTTCGGATACCGCTGTGCGATTGGACCATGACCGGCATTTTCAATT